>CAYWLT010000322.1:0-2824 GCA_964459295.1 uncultured Thermodesulfobacteriota bacterium | reverse complement strand
CCAACCCAACCCTTTCGTCAAATAATAAATCAATTCAGAAACAACGTCCCCTATATTCCTACAGTTTGCCGTCATAAGAACCCAGCACCAATTCGCCGATGCTTGTTTTGTAATACTGAATATTTATGTGGTTCATTCGATGCCGTTCCTTTCTTTCCCCTATCGGGCAAACAAAAGAGAGTGGTTGCCGAACCGGAATTTACGACAAGGCTTTTTTACGAATCAACAGCTTTTCCCGGTTGGGCAGAAACAGGGCCAGAATCAGGCCGGTCAGCGTAAAAAAAATCATGACGTTGAATATGGAGGGCAGCCCCCATCGATCGGCTATCCAGCCCAGGAAGGTCGCCCCTATGCCTCCCGTACCCACACCGAAGCCCAGGGTCAACCCGGAGGCCAGCCCCAGATTGTTGGGGAGCAGTTCCTGGCCCAACACAACGGTTATGGCAAACGTCGAGATAATGGCGAAGCCGGCCAAGGCTATCACGAACAGGGACAGGTTTCCGGTAGAGCGGGGAAACAGATACAGTAGCGGCACCATCGAGGCCATGGAGGCGACGATGACCGTTTTCAATCCCCACCGGTCGGCGACCGGTCCCCCCACCAGCGTACCGAAGGCGCCCGCGAACAGAAAGAGTGAGGTGGCGGTTGCCGCGTAGGTTTTACCGTGATGAAGGTAATGCATATAATACTGTGGCAAAAAAGTGACTATCCCGTAATGGGTGCCGGTGCGCATGATGATGATGAGCAACAAAACCACGACCGGGAAGATGATCTCCCATCGGCTGAGCCTGCCCTGGCCGACGCAGTCTTTTTCTTTGGTCTCCTTCGCCGGGGAGGTCGGCCGTACGGCCCCGGACCGGGTAATGGTTGACAGGTAAAACCAGAGAAACAGGCTCATCATGCCGTTGAGGAAGAGAAACCCGACCGTGCCGCCACGGCCCGCCCATCCAAAGAAAAGCGTGGCCAGAATCGGTCCGGCGGCGAAGCCGAAATTACCGCCCACCGAAAACAAGGACATCCCGGAAGCTTTGCGGGAACCGCTGGCAAAGCTGGCGTATTTGGATCCCTCGGGATGGTAGGCGGCCACACCCAGACCGCTGATCAGTGAAAGCGTCAGCAGGAAAGGATAATGGGTCGCAAATCCGGTAAAGGCCATGCCCAGCCCGGCCAACAAGCACCCCGCGGGAATCAACCAGGCAACGCGGAAGCGATCGCTGAAAACACCGAAAACCGGCTGGATAACCGAAGAACTGACATTGAAGGCCAACATGACCAGCCCGACCTGGAACTGGCTCAGGAAAAGAACCGGCTGTAAAAAGGCGAGCGTCATGCTCAACGCCCCCTGAATAATGTCGGTAACGGCATGGCCGAAGCCAAGCAACGCAAGCACCTTTTTATCCATTGATTGTCTTCCCTTCTAAAAAAAGTCGCACGGGGAAAAAGGGAGGAGGACGATCTTAATCCTTACTCCCGGCAAAAACCAGGTGTTCCAGAAACATCACCGTCAACAAGCCCATCACGAAACCGTTGCCCAAAAGAGAACGGATTGCCAGGGGCAACCGGCCGGTCACGTCCGCCGGCAGATAGGCCACCACCGTGCCAACCATGATGGACAGACCTACCACCAGACCATGGTTCAGGGTCTTAAAGGCATGGTTCTCCCCGCTCAGGAGAAAAGCCGCCGCCACCTGGGCGGTCATCAGGTAAAGGAGAATGGCCCCCACCACCGGGGCAGGTATGCTGCTGATGAAGCCGACCGCCAGAGGGGAACAGGCCAGGAGGAGCAGCCCCGCCGCCGCCGGCATCAAGGTGTGACGGGAAGCGTTTCCGGTGGCGGCGATCACCCCGGGGCTCAAGGAATAATTCACCGGCCCGATAACGCCCAGAATTCCGGAGAGAACGTTACCCGCCCCGGTGATGGCGATGCCCCGCTTCACCCGGGTTTCCATGTTTCCCGTCTTCAGAAGGGAACCCACCGCCTGGATGGACCCCAGGTCGTTAACCGCCAGGGCTAAAAAACAGATGAGAAAGGAGATCAGCATGGTCGGCCCGGGGAGTGCCGGGGGTTCGGCAAACCATCCAGGCAATGATAAGACCGGCAAATCCGGGGGGAGAGGCGTCAGCACTCCAAAAAGAAGGTAATAGGACAAACTGCCCAGAAGCATGATCCACAGCGGCAGGGTTGATTTCCACAGGCCTTTCAGCACCCGGTGAGCCGGAAAAACCGGCAAAACCAGGGATATGACAAACACCAGGTTGGCGCAGGGCGAAACACCGTTGTCGGCGGTGATCAGGTTGAGGATGGCGGGGGAAAGGGTGAAGGCGATGAGCAGCAGGATGACCATGATCACCCGCGGGGTGAACAGCCTTTCAAGATATTTGAACACCCCGCTGACGGCCATCAGGGCCAGCACCGCTCCTCCGAGAATGATGGAGCTGTTTATGGCGCCGCTGCTCTGCCCCCGGGAGGAAAGGACGGCTATGACCAGCACCGTCGACGGCCCCAGCACCAGCGGCAGTTTGTGTCCGTACCGCAGTTGCGCCAGCAGCACCGCCCCGGCGGTCATGAGTATCGCTTGCAGATATGATATGTCAATTGCACCCCCGTTGAGGGCGCCCAGAATGTTGCCGATGATTATTATGAGCGGGACCGTCACCGCCAGCCACTGGATCCCCAGTATAAAAATCTCTCCCCGTGGCGGCTTATCCTCTAATCCGTATTTGAAAGACATCGCGATACTCTGTGTAAACTGCAAAAAAGGAGGGACGAAAAAAAGGGGGACGTTGTTTCTCAATCAACTTAATAATACTTTTCAATTCCCTC
>CAYWLT010000321.1:0-2868 GCA_964459295.1 uncultured Thermodesulfobacteriota bacterium | reverse complement strand
ACATTCACAGCCATCTTTTTTACAGGGAATGGATTCCCCGGGGGTTCTTTGACGGGGTGGCGCGATTCATTACCCGCGAATTCGCCAAGCGGGGCATAGATGAATCACATGAGTCGGTGGGAGAAGTGCTCATGGAAGGAAGCGGCGACCCGGACGCGGAAATGCTCCTGGCCGAAATGGATGAGGCCGGCATTGATAAGAGCGTTATTTTTCCGGTTGATTTCGGCCTGGCACTGGGAGAACCGGCAGTGCCCATTGCCGCGGTCAATAAAAAATTTGCCGAGCTGGCACGCAAACATCCCGATCGGCTCTGCGCCTTTGCCGGTGTTGATCCTCTGCGCAAGGGCGCGCTCGATCTCTGGAAGCAGTGTGTGGAGGAGTGGGGCATGAAGGGACTGAAGCTTCATCCCTGCTCGGGGTTTTATCCCAATCAGAAGGAGGTGTATCCCCTGCTGGAGAAGGCATGCGAATGGCGGGTCCCGGTTCTGATCCATTCGGGTGCGATGATGGCCCCGCTCAGGAGCAAGTACTCGCAGCCCATCCATTTTGATGACCTGGGCGCCGATTTTCCCGACCTCACCATCATAGCGGCGCACGCGGGCGGCAACTTCAGCTACCCCCAGATGATCTCGATTATGAGCGTCAAGCTCAATATCATGGCTGACATTTCGGCCTGGCAGGTGCTGGCAACGAAGAGCCGTGCTTCGTTCTGCAAGGCGCTCCGCGACCTGCTGGATTTTGTGGGGCCCGGCCGGATCCTCTTCGGTTCCGACAGTCCCTCCTTCCGCTCGATCATGTCCAACAAGGATTGGGTGCGGCTGATAAAGGGCCTGCCGCGCACGGCGCCGCAGGGGATTTCCTTCACGGATGATGAGGTGTCCGCGGTGCTGGGGGGCAATGCGCAGAAGCTGTTCGGGTTGCAATAAACCTGTGCTTATGCGGCGTCGAGCAGTGCTGCCGGCTCAGAAAGAGCTTGACAGGCCCAAAGCGATTCAATAGATTTTCGGTAAAAGACGCACAGTCAACAACAAATTATGCAACGGAGGATGTATGAGAAAAACGATAGCTGTGCTGGTATGGGCTTTCCTCTTCTGTTTCCTGGTCGCCTCACCATCATTTGCAGCTGATGAAAAGCAGGGCACAAGCGAAAAAACCGAATGGCGGAAAAAGGCGGCCGGTGAAAAGCAGGGCACAACCGGTAAAGTCGAATGGCAGAAAAAGAAGGAAGATTTCCAGAAGAAGAGAGAACAAAGGCTGCAGGAACTGAAAAAAGAGAAGGAAACATCAAACGCTCAGGCGGGTCAGAAGCAGGAAGAACAAAAGCGGGAAAAGAAAGAAACGCATGATGAAAATAAAGGGGGGGAAGAGTAAAAGGGATGACCATACAGCTTGACGATGAATTAAGTGCCGCTCGATTTCCGGGGGCACCACGAATCATGAAAAACTAGCCGAAGATATTTGAAATTTCGGCAGGAGCGCCTTTGGGAGCGATGCATTCGCGGCTTAAAGCCGCTCCTACCGGTGGTGAACATATCTGAGCGAGGTATGCTCAGATCCCTATAGGTAAGAATCGAATTCTCTTTAAGGGGGTCATTCCGCGGCTCGACCGCAGAATCAAGTCTCGTTTTTATTGGCTCCTGCGATCAAGATGCAGGATGACATGCAGATGTTCAGAGTTATTCTTGTAAGAGTCAGTTCTCAACTGGTTTGGGTAATCCAATCTTTTCTCGCATCGCACATATCATTTTTAAAGTTTTTAAAGCCCCACTTTTTTGCCGGCAGGTACTGTGAAGTGGGGCTTCGGTTTAAAGTATAACAGTCCCATTCGCATGCGTAGTTAAAACGGTATCGAGCATGGAACCTGCGGCCATGGCACCGCCATCCACCGTGAAAAAAATTTCTGTTTTTGACACGCTGTGTCTCGGCGTGAATGCCATCATCGGCTCGGGCATTTTTCTTTTTCCGGGACTGCTGGCCAGGGAAGCGGGCCCGGCCTCCATCCTTGCCTTCCTGATCTGCGGTATTCTTTTGCTTGCGGTTGCCCTCTGCTATGCCGAGCTGGGAAGCATGTACAGCAGAAATGGCGGCTCCTACGTGTATGCGAAAGAGGCCTTCGGTTCCATTCTCGGTTTCGGCGTGGGATGGATTTCCTGGGTCACCGCCATCTTCAGCTGGGCGGCGGTGGCAAACGCGGTCAGTTCCTACCTCGGCTATTTCCACCCCTTCTTCGGAACCGCGCCGGCAGAGAAGTGCATTGCCCTGCTTCTGATCGCCGGATTCGGAACGATCAATTACCGGGGTATCAAGCCGGGGGCACGGGTGGTTAATGTGCTTACCGTGGCAAAGGTGCTGCCTCTGCTACTCTTTGTTCTGGCGGGGAGCTTTTTCATTAATGGTGCCTACTTCCGACCGTTCTGGGGGGCAGGCACCGGCAGTTTCAGCTACGCCGTGTTCCTGGCCCTCTGGGCGCTGCAGGGTTTTGAGACGACCCCCATACCATCCGGGGAATCACAGAATCCGCAAAAGGCGGTACCCATAGCCGCCCTGGGTTCCCTTATTTTCTGCGCCTGCATGTATGTTCTGATCCAGACGGTGGCAGTAGGCGTGTATGCAGGCCTCGCCGCTTCGGGGACAAGGCCGCTTGCCGATGCGTGCGCGCAATTCCTGGGGCCGGCGGGCGGATCGATTATTGCGCTGGGGGCGGTCATCTCGATGATCGGGTATAATGCGGGTAATGCCCTCGGGAGTCCGAGGTTTCTTTCGGCGCTTGCGGAGGACCGCTTTCTACCGGCCGGTCTTGCTGCTGCGCACCCACGCTTCCTGACACCTTCAGGCTCGATTCTTATCACAACGGGGCTGGCATGCATC
>CAYWLT010000320.1:0-2879 GCA_964459295.1 uncultured Thermodesulfobacteriota bacterium | reverse complement strand
GCTTCGGTGCGGGCATGGGGAATTGCCATGCCGTCACCAATGCCGGTTGATTCTATCTGCTCGCGTTCCAGCACCGCTTTGGTTATCATTTCCCGTTTTTCCGCGCCGGAGGAATTGACCGCGGCCGCCACCAGCTCACGAATGGCCTCCTCTTTGGATCTAGCCTTGAGCCGCAGGATAATCTGGTGAGGGGCAAGCTGCTTGGAAAGTGCCTCGGGCGCCAGGACACAGGTTTTGGTCAACTCGTCACGCTCAACCCGTATGGTTTCCACCTCCCGGGTAATATCATGGGCTGACACCTTGAGCACCTTGAGCGCGCGGGTCAGCATCGACAATCCGGCCTCGTATTCTTCCTGCACAACCGCATCAGCACCGTGATCATATAATTCTTCGAGCTCCCGGCTGAAGCGGGTACGGACAAGAATAAAGCACCCGGGGTTTAGATCCCTCACCGTCTTGACCGTGGCCTCGGCGCTGAGGGGGTCAGGCAGCGTGATTACCGCAAGCCGCGCCCGTTCGATATGTACCTTCTTGAGCACCTCGGGCGCGGTTGCGTCGCCGTAAACGCAATGCACGCCCAATTCCCGCATCTTTGCCACGGTCTGGGCGTTCAATTCCAGCGCCACGAAAGGTATGCCCTTGGCCTTCAACACCCGGCCGATGGTAATGCCGATGGGCCCGTAACCGCAGATCACCACGTGATTTTGGAGCGCGTCTTCCGGCAGCATGAAATCTTCAGCGGCATCTTCCGCCGCCGGCTTCAGCCATACCAGCAGCCGGCTCAACCGTTCCACCGCCTGCGGGGATATCCTCAGCAAGAAGGGGGTGATGGCCATGGTCAGAAGCGAAGCGGTGGTGATGAGGTAAAAGATATTTGCGCTGACCAGCCGATACTGATACTCCATCTGGACGATGACAAAGGAAAACTCGCCCACCTGGGCCAGACCTATGCCCGTGTACAGTGCGGTCTTGAGGGGATAGCGGGCGATACGGGTGGCCGCGGAGGTATAGAGAAATTTCAGGACGATGATAGCGGCGGTGACGGCCAGTACCTGTCCGGGATTGCTCATGAAGTAGCCCGGGTCCAGCAGCATGCCCAGGGCCACAAAGAAGATGCAGAGGAAAATATCCCGGAAGGGCACCAGGCCGGCGTGGATCTGGTAGTTGTATTCCGACTCGCTTACCACCAGCCCGGCCACAAAGGCCCCCAGGGCGTAAGATAATCCGATGAACTCGGTGACCAGCGCCGTGCCCAGGCAAAAGATGATGGTGCCGATGAGGAACAGCTCTTTTCCGCCGACCGCGGCAACCCAGTATTGTAGCCGGGGGATGTAGGTCCGGTTGAGCATCAGGAAAATGGTCAGGAAGGCAAGCCCCTTGGCAAGGGAAATCATCACCGGAAGGAGGATGCCGGCACCGGCATCCCCGGCAAGGCTGGGGATAACCGCGATCATGAGCACCGCCGCCAGGTCCTGGATAATCAGGTACCAGACCATGAGCCGCCCATGGATGGAATCGATGACCGCCAGGTCGTTGAGCACCTTGATGACGATGGCGGTGCTGCTTAAAGCGGCCAGGCCGCCGACGAACACGCCCACGACCAGGCTCCACCCCAAAAACAGCGACAGGGAAATCGTCCCCAGGATGGTGAGGACTATTTGCAGAATGCCGCCCATGAGCGCGCGGTACCCCATGGTGAAAATCCGCTTGGGAGGAAAGCCCAGTCCCAGGATGAACATGAGCAGGATGATGCCGATTTCACCCAGCAGGTTAATCTGCTCGGGGTCACTGATTATTTTCAGACAATGGGGGCCGATGATGATGCCGCTGAGCAGGTAGGCGACAATGGTTGACTGCTGCAAACGGCGAAAGAGCAGGCCGCTGCAAAAGGCGGCAAGTAAAACCAGCGAGATGGTGATGAGGGCCTGCGACGTGTGCATGCGGGGTGTGGGAAAGTGATCCGTCGGATGGAAGGTGCAATGACAGCTATGCCCCATGAAAGGGCGCTGCGCTATTTCTCTTCACTGATGAAACCCAGATCACCCTTTCCTTTTCGTACCACCACCGGTTCGTCCCCGGTGAGATCGATAATGCTGGAGTGCTCGGCAACAATGGACCCTCCGTCAATCACCAGATCCAGGGCCTTGCCGTACATCTGATCAATTTCCTCGGGGTGATTGTAGAGGCTTTCATCGGGCTTGGTGACGCTGGTGGTGATTATGGGGTGTTCCAGCTCCCTGACCAGCGCCAACGATATGGGATTATCGGGGACCCTGATGCCGATGGACTTCTGGTTATTGAGCATGATTTTCGGCACCAGCTTGGTGGCCTGAAGAATGAAGGTGTACGCCCCGGGGACCAGATGACGCATGATCCGGTACGCGTAGTTGGGAACCAAGGCATATTTGCTGATATCCTTGAGGTCGGCGCAGATGATACTCAGGCGTTTGCTCTTCAGATGCTTCTTGAGCTGGCGTATCTTCTGCTGTCCGTCCTTGCGGTAGAGATCGCAGCCGAGGCCGTAAATGGTGTCGGTGGGATAGGCGATGGCCCCTCCCTCTCGCAGCACCTCGACCACCTTCCTGATGAGCCGCTTTTGTGGATTGTGAGGATTAATGGTGACAATCATGGAACCTGTCCCGAAGGTTTAGCGTGATTCCTACTATAATATAATGAGATGCAAATGGCAACAAGAAAGATACATGGCAGATGGCGCCGGAGCAGCGCGGTTCGCAAGCGGCGCCGCGCGAATAGTGAGGCAGGATCACGCGGGGTAGGTGCGACTATTGAATTGACCTTTTCTCCATTCTATCATATTGGTAAGATTATGGGCACCTCTAAAAATTCATTTTTTTGAGGTGAAAATACGGTTTATTGAA
>CAYWLT010000319.1:0-2882 GCA_964459295.1 uncultured Thermodesulfobacteriota bacterium | reverse complement strand
ATGACTTTTTTAATGATGCATGCTAGGGAAATGGCCCGGAGGCGATAGAAATGGATGTGATAACCATGTTGGGGACCGCGCTTGCTCTGGCAATGGATGCCTTTGCCGTGGCGACCGCGAGCGGGGTCTGCCTAAAAATTGTCAGCCCCCGTCAGACATTCCGGCTGGCATGGCATTTCGGTCTCTTCCAGGCCTTCATGCCCATCGTAGGCTGGGGCGGAGGCCTGACCGTTCGGTCACGTATCGAACACTATGACCACTGGGTCGCGTTTGTGCTGCTTGCGCTGGTGGGAGGTCACATGATATGGGGAGCGCTGGAAGACGAGAAGAAAACGCAGCCACGCAATGACCCGACCAAAGGCTTACGGCTGGTAATGCTTTCCGTGGCCACCAGCATTGATGCCCTGGCGATAGGCTTAAGCCTGGCATTGCTCAAAATATCCATCTGGCTGCCGGCGCTGGTTATCGGCGTGGTAGCCACCATTGCGACGGCTGCCGGCTTGCACTTGGGAAGAAAGGCGGGGTCCGTCGCCCATCTGGGAAGCTCCGCCGAATTCATCGGCGGCATGGGGCTGATCGCCATCGGCCTGAAGGTGCTTTACGAGCACGGGGTGTTTGCCGGCGTCCTCTAAGTTCGCGGCAGATTGTCTTCCCAGCGCTCCAGCTCGAACTCAACTTGCTTCATCAGCCGCCGTTGCGCACCTGTCTTCCGCCGGCAAGCCGCACGGCGATGAAGGCCGCCATAAGGCAGAGATAATTGCCTATCATGAATTTCATGGTGCCCCATGAACGGCCGTCAAAGTGGTATCCGGAAAGGGGCCAGAGAAAAAGCGTCGGGTAAAATTTCGCGGAATGCGTGGGAATGTCAAGCAGGATGTGAAGAAGCCAGCCGGTCATCTCAAAATAGGGCCTGTCCCCTCCCCATGAGAATCCGGATGCCCGTCCGGACCGATACCGGCGAAAAAGCCAGACCAGCATAAACATGCCCAAAAAGATCACCATGCTGTGGCTGATGTGATAGAGTAACCGGGATAAGCGGAAAATGAAGAATTGATCCCGTGCAGTGGCGGTCATGAGCTCGGGACGGGGGATGTCACTGAAGGCGATGCCATGGACGCACATCTGCCAGATCATCCACAACACCACCGGGGTAAAGGCGAATAAGTCAGGCATAATTCCCCAAAATGCCATCCACCCGGTCTTCAGCGTGCGCGGCGTTCTGATATTAATCGCTTTGGCTGCGGCGGTTGCCCATAATCCATGGGCCAGCGTGTCCATTCAATCGGTTTCCTCATTGGTGGTTTGTAAAAAAATATCCGTCTTATTCGTGGATCAAGGGAAGGGGCTTTCGACACCGCAACCTTGGGCATTCATGCTTACGGTACGACCCGGTGCCTTCCACTCGAACGGAAGAGAGGTCCCGTCCCCGGCCTCCGGGCAGGCGGCTTTGCAGAGGAGTCGCTGCGGCGGTCGCCATGCGGGTCTGTCCGAACCAAGTGGGAAAGGCGCCGCCCTTCTTCAGGTTCCAACGCATTGCGTTCTGGCTGAAAAGCCCCTCCCCTTGATCCCTTGAACGGCCTGTGGTGAACCCTTTTTCAACTGCCGCGCAGCATGGATAATAACCCGATTGCTAAACACAAGGCAGGGTATCCCCTGCCTTGCCGCACCGCCCTGATAAATTACTGAACCAACCAATTAATCGTCAAAATTCCCCTTCGCCCCTTTGTCGGCGTTAAGCAGTTTTGCCTTCTCCGCCAGCTTGCTTGCGGTCCACTCCGCGGGGTCCTCGATGCGCTTCGCCTTCGCGCCGAGATCGTATGATCCGGCCTTCAAAATGGCCTCAAGGGCAAGGGGCGCGGTATCCTGCGCGTTCATCACATTCACCAGCATGTTATAGACAAATTCTTCCACCGCCTTTACCATCCGCTCCCTAATCTCCCGCGGCAGTCCGCTGAGCCGGTTCTCGAACGGCAGGTTAAGCTTCTTGTAGTCTCCGGCCTTGAGGTTTTTTGATTTGGCATACTCCACCATCTCCGCCCACAGTTCCTCGGTCACCCCTTCACCAGCAACCTTGATAAAATTCTTGTCCTGGTCCAGGATGGCATTGCCGTAATCGTTCACCTTGAGCCCCCAGGAGACCATTTGCAGCGCCGTGGCCACATTCGCCTTGGTGGTGCGGGTCCTGGCGGCAATCGCCCGCAGTCGCTCGGAGCTGTTTCCCGAGGTGCCGTGCTGCGCGCCGGACACGCCGTAGTCCTTCAGCGCCCCGTGTATCTGTGCGGTCAGCTCCACCTGGATGCCCGCGTCACTTTCCTCGATGCCGTGGGTGGTGCCGTTATTGAGCGCGATCCAATCGGGGAAGATGGAATGAGCATTGAGGCCCCGGATGAGAAAGAGCGCCTCGTCAACCGTCGACAGGCCTTCCTTCCCCTTGATTTCACCCACTTCCGTTTCCAGGCCCGCCCACTTGGGAACCAGCGCATTGAGCGCTATGGAGGCCAGGAGATTTTTGTCATCGGGTAGATGCGAGGCGTCGATGGCCACCGAGGTTATGCCTGACTCAATCATGCTGGGAATCTCCATCTTCGCCAGGGCCATGTCCCTGTCGCCTTTGATCCCATAATGGTCCGCATGAAGGGCTACCGGGACTGCAATGCCCATCTCGTTGCAGAAGCTGTCCACATAGGTGGCCATGTTCCAGTAGTTGACCGCGCAGTAAGCGCCGGAACCGCCCTCCGACTTGGCGATCTCAATGATCAGCGCGGCACTGGCCCGCTGCGCCGCCCTCAGGGCGCCGCGGATGACAAAGGTATTGCGGCCGTTTGCCGCCATGGTCATCGCCTTGCCCTTGGCGATCATGGCCCGGTCAATTACCTTCCCGC
>CAYWLT010000318.1:0-2939 GCA_964459295.1 uncultured Thermodesulfobacteriota bacterium | reverse complement strand
AGAGCAGCTTGAGATTGAAATTATCCAGGAAAGACCAGCTCAGGCCTACCCGGGGACTTATCGAATTTTCATAGTCTTCCGGCTCGTCATAGCGCACTCCCGCCGTCAGTTCGATATTATCGGTTATCCGGCACTTGTCCTGAAAATAAAATGAATACAGGTAGGTTTCAAATGAAGGAATGATGGTCATGCTCCGGCCATCCAGTATCTTGAGCCGCCACCTTGCCCGGGACGCATCATTATATTTCATCGAGTATCCGAGGGTCATAAAATTATCGGGCAGGAAATTAAAATCAAACTTTCCCTCAAACCCGTATTGCCAGTTGTCGTTCTTCGCGGTGTACCAGTACGATTCATCCCGATTCTCAAACCGCTCGAGGTAGGCTGCCAGCAGCAGGCTGGATGATGAACCAATGTCCGCGGTATAGGTGGCCTGCAGGAAGGAGAAGGGGCTGTATTCCTCTCCATGGAAGTTGCGCCGCGGGGTGGAAAGAAATTCCTGCCATTGCTCGCGGATACGGTCCCGCCAGGATGGCAGCGCGTATCCCACCTCGCGTGAGTAAGCAGAAGCAGTCGGCGGCAATCCCCGCGCGGGATTGATTTCATACTGGGTAAAATTTTTGTAGTGTGACAGCCTCCCGGAAATCTCCAAATGCTCCTTGTAACGGACCTTGCCGTAAAACTCGGCGGCGTAATCCCTTTGCCGATCATTGAGACCGGGCAGGTTGTGCTCAAAATCATCGGTCGCGGCATAGTTTGCGGACAGGAGTACGTCCACGTCACGGAGGTTATAGCCGGATAAGAGGCTGTAGCGCTGGGTGTCAAACGTGCCCACCTCCGACGACACGGTTGTCCCCTGCAGGTCTTTGCCTTTCCTGGGTACGAGGTTTACGATGCCCGAGAAGGCATCTGCTCCCCACAGCGCCGAGCCCGGCCCCCGGATAATCTCGATTTTTTCCAGATAGTCAAGCGACAGCTCCGTCTCCCGCGGATAGTCCCGGGTGGAGGTGTCATTGGAAAAAGGCACGCCGTCCATCAGCACCAGGAAGGAATCGGGCACCCCCCGCAGATACATCCTGTTTTTTGTCTCATTACGGTCGGCAAAAAAACCGGGAACAGCGGCAAGGGCTTCGGTGAGGGTGCGGTACCGCTTGAGCTCCTCGCCCCCGATGATGGTAACCGCCGCCGGCGCCCGTCGCAGCGGCTCTTCCCGCCGCGAGGCAACGGTAACCGTGTAGAGGTCTTCACCGACAAACATGACCTTGGTGTCCTTGAATACCTCCTCAACGTTCTCATTCCCGGGCTTTCCGCCCCGCTCCCCCGCCCGGGCCCCGGGCTGATATGCGATGATGCTCATGGCGCAACACGCAACCATTATGACCGCACGGCTAGTTTTCATCAGCGTCCTCGTCCTTCAGATTTTTTAACAGCACCCGGAACTTACCCCGGGTCAGGCCCAGAAGCTTGGCGGCCTTGCTCTGATTATTGCCCGCGGCAGTCAATGCCTGCCGGACCACATTCCGTTCAAGCTTTTTAAGGTCAATCCCTTCAGGAGGCAGCAGCACGTCCGCATTCACCGCTTCTTTTTCCTGTCCGGCCGGGAAGGGAACGGCAAGATGGACTACATCGATCCTGCCGTCGGGAGAATGGATGACCGCCCGCTCAATGGCATTTTCCAGTTCCCGCACATTGCCCGGCCATTCCTGCTTGAGCAGATAGGCCCTTGCCCGCTCGGTAATTTCCGGGTGCGGCTTTCCCATGGACTGGGCAAAGTTTTTAAGAAAGTAATCGGCCAGGTCAACGATATCCTCCCTTCTCTCGCGCAGGGGGGGGATGTGGATGGGAAAAACCTTGATGCGGAAGAGCAGGTCCTTGCGGAATTGATTCTCAGCGACGAGCCGGTCGAGATCCTTGTTGGTGGCACCGATGACCCGGACATCAACCTTTACCGATTCATTGCCCCCCACCCGCTCAAACTCCTTCTGCTCCAAAATCCTGAGCACCTTGGCCTGGGCCGCCGGGCTCAGGTCGCCGATCTCGTCGAGCAGGATGGTGCCGTTGTGAGCCTGCTCGAACTTTCCTTCCTTCCGCTTCTGCGCGCCAGTGAAAGCCCCCTTTTCATACCCGAAGAGCTCGCTTTCGATCAGCTCCGAGGGTATGGCCGCGCAGTTTATGGCCACAAAGCGGTACTGGCTTCGACTGCTGTTGTAATGGATGGCGCGGGAAAGCAGCTCCTTGCCCGTCCCGCTCTCGCCCTGGATGAGCACGGTGCTGTCCGGCGTTTTGCCACCAGCGAGGCCTGTTTTAAAACCGCCAGCATTTTCTGGGAATGGGCAATGATGCCGGAGAAATTGAAGTGCTTCATCAGCTCCTCCCGCAGCACCCTGACCTCTTCGCTCAGCCGTGAAATGGTGAGACTCCGGTTGACGGTGATGAGTATTTTCTCCTCTTCAAACGGCTTGGTAATGTAATCGATGGCGCCCTTCTGCATCGCCTCAACCGCGTTTTCTATGGTGCCGAAGGCAGTAATCACCACTACCGGGAAATCGGGATCAAATTTCTTGGCCGCATCCAGCAGTGACAGCCCGTCCAGCTCCGGCATTTTCAGGTCGGTTATCATCAGCGAAAACCTGCCTTGCTTGAGCATGTCCAGCGCCACCCGGCCGTTTTCCGCCTGCTCGGTTTTGAAGCCCTCCCGTTCCAGGATCAACTGCAGGATGTGCCTCATTTTCTTTTCATCGTCCACAATTAAAATCCGTTCCATTCCGCTCCTCGTAATGCCTGTTTTCTGAGTGTATTGCGTCATTGATTCCTTTATTTATAGGTGGTTCATGGGGAGGGGGGGCTTTTAACGGCACAACACTTGCGTCTGAACCGGTCTAATGGCAGTGTCTCTCTAACTTGGTTCGGACAGACCCCATGGCAACAGCCTGTATCGA
>CAYWLT010000317.1:0-2940 GCA_964459295.1 uncultured Thermodesulfobacteriota bacterium | reverse complement strand
GTCTAGGGCATCCTGTACATCATTGGCTCCTCGCCTGCAACGCAGGGTCCAAATAGCATGCTCCGCCTTCCCCTCTTTTTCAACCCGTCCCTTGACGGTAATCGTACGCGTATCAGACTTAAATCGGGCAATTCCTGTTCCGATGAAATATCCGCCAAGCGCGAGACCGATTAAAAGCAATGAGCCAACAATGATTGCTTCTGTAACATACCTCCGATGACCGGCCGGTTCCATCCGTTCCCCCTTGAAATGTTGTCGATTGCAGACCTCCTATTCAACCGTTACCTGTGCGTCCTCAATGATAATATCATATTTGTAGCCGAGGCCGAAATCCTTGTTGGCGGAAAGCACCCCTTTTACCAGAACCGTATCCCCCACCTTTGCTGAAGCGGCGGTCGTGATGGTCAGGTCGTTGCTGCCCTTCTCACCGGTGCCGTCCTGGACATGCATCCAGTTCTTTCCCATGATCTGGGGGCTGAATTTGACAACCTTGCCGCGCAGTATGATTTCCTTGCCGGCAAGCTTTTCCTTCTGCTGATAAATATCGTTAATGGTTTTGCCGCCCGAGGGTATTGCGAGGCCCGAAAATTTTATGTCCGACGGGGCGACGGCGATGTTTCGCCCATGCACCATGTCCAGGCCATCCGATACGGGCCTATTTTCCGGCGGCTTCATCCCGGCAACGGAAATGGATGGCACGAAATAAACCGCATCGAAGGTGCGATTGAGGGTCTTGCTGTGATGATCGTGCATGAGCATGCCCGGAGGAATGGATACGCTGTCGCCGGTTTTAACTGACGTTTCCGGTGCCGCCGCCCATATTTTTTCCCTCCCGGTGTCGATATGGACGTAGGTGTAGCCGGCACTGTTCATGGTTTCTATCACGGCGCCCTGGATGCCGGAGGTTTCTGAAGGCGCGGCAGCGGGCTGAGATGTCTGACTTGGAACTAAAGGTTCAGCACAAGCGGGCAATATCTGGATAAGCACAAACAGTATAATTATGAAGGATGAGATCAGGGTTTTCACGAGTGCCTCCAATACATGATGGTCATAGAATTTTTGAAACAATAGCATAGCTTGGACTTCAGTACAAGGGCAAAGGAAGGCTCTTTTAAACACCACCAGATTTAGGAACTTGACGCAACCACTGCGGTGTTTTATGGTGCACTATCAAAGTATCCGTCTTTAAAATCTTGTCTTAAGCAGTCCATGGCGGCGCTCAAGGTTACTGGATGAACAGTAAGAACCTGCCACTTATTTATGCCATTATTGCGGTCTTCACCGTTGGGCTCTGCTGGGGAATCATAATTCCTGTCACATCGGTCATTCTTGAAGGGAAGGCAATTGCCACGCCGGTAATCGGCTTAATGGCAAGCTCCATATTTATTGGAATGGCATTGGGTTCGCCCGGTGTGGGAAAATGGATAGATCGCTTCGGAGTAAAACCGGTGCTCCTTGCCGGCCTCATAGCGTCAGGCGTGCTCATGGGCATGCTGGCTATCTTCACCACGGTGCCATTCTGGATTACGGTCAGGTTTGCACTTGGAATTACCTTCGGAGCCGTGATCATATCATCAGAGGTGTTAATCAACCGTGCCAGCACTGAAAAAACCCGAGGGAAAAATCTGGGCTTGTATGCATTTGCTTTTTCTTTCAGTTTAATGGTTACCCCTGTAGCGCTCTGGCTGGTTGCATTCGGAATGGCTGTGCCATTTATTGTCGGGAGCCTTGCATGTTTTGCATCAGCATTTACAATCAAGGGCGCATTCCCGGGCGGTCATCAAATACCCGCTGCCGCAGCAACGCTGAGTCGTTTGTTCAAGACCATATCACTATCGCTAACGACAAATTTTATAGCCGGTTTTATGGAAGGCTCCCTGATTGCGCTTATCCCTCTTTATACGCTCAGGGAAGGTTTTGACGCGACTCAAACGGGCATACTGCTTACAGCATTTATGATTGGCCATGGAGGAAGTCCGCCACTCATCGGAATACTCGGGGATCGCATCGGTCTGCAGCGGGTGCTTGCCCTGATTTATGTTCTGGGAATTATGGTTTTTATTACTATTGTGTTCAACAGCTTCAGGATGGGTCTGGCTCTTCCTTTACTGCTGGCAGGCATGTCGGTAGGCGCCCTCTATCCTCTGGCGGTGGGACTCATCGGGGAGAGATTGCCATCTGAGGATCTGCCCCGGGGTAACGCGATGATAACCGCCGCCTATGGTGTGGGCAGCATTTTAGGACCCCTCGTTCCCGCGCTCATCATGCATGTAACCGCACCGCGGAGCCTTTTTGTAATTTCTGCTTTCCTTTATATCTCGGTGCTGATAGTTATCAGATTCCAGGCCGACCAGACATCTGCAAGATGAAAGAGGGAAGAGCTATGATTTCCGGCATAATACTGGCGTCCGGTTTTTCTCGCAGAATGAAAAGGGAAAAGCTAATACTCCCGATCGGCGGCGTTCCCATGCTGGAGCGGGTGATATGCGCCGCAATGGCGTCCGATCTTGATGAGGTTCTGCTTGTTTATAATAAGGAGGAGATACGGGCTTTGGGCGAAAGGCATGGCCTGTCACTCGTATACAATGCTCATCCCGAAAATGGGCAAAGCGCCGCCGTCAAGGCAGGGGTAAACCATGCGAACCAGGCTAGCATCGGGTTCATGTTCCTGGTCGGTGATCAGCCCTTTGTAAGCGCGGACACCATCAACCGGCTTATATCGGTTTTCAATACAGACAAGAGCCGAATCGTTGCCCCCGTTTACGGAACTCAAAGAGGCAACCCGGTCATATTTCCGTCAGCACTTAAACAGGACCTCCTTGCGCTGGAGGAAGACCAGGGGGGGCGAGCGATAATGGATCAAATGCAAAGCTTGATCCGCCTGGGGACAATTCAGGATAAGCGGGAGGCAATCGACATTGATTCTCTTGAAAACTATCA
>CAYWLT010000316.1:0-2953 GCA_964459295.1 uncultured Thermodesulfobacteriota bacterium | reverse complement strand
GCCGGTGACTCTCCCATCAGCCAGCGGCTGGCGCTGCGCATCCGTCGCGAAGAAACCCCGGTTGGCATCTGCACCTCCTCCGGGACGGTGGGGCATTCCTTCAGCTTCGGGCGGGCGGATGCGGTCACCATCATCGCCGCCTCCGCCTTTCTGGCGGACGCCGCGGCAACCGCCGTGGCCAATTGCGTCAACCGCCCGGCGGACATCCACCGCGGCCTCGAGCGCGCCCGTTCGATTGACGGGGTTTTGGGCGCGGTCATTATCATCAGTGATCAGATGGGGGCGTGGGGAGCGGTTGAGCTGGTTGCTCGGTAACACACAACCGTCATCTTATCCCCCGGGGCGAGCCGGTTGCCCACCCCCGTATCGAAAGGGCGCTTGAACGGATAAGGATCATTCGATGAAAATCGGCGTCATTGCTGATACCCATCTCAGGGGTTACCATCAGGGACTGGCGGATACTATCGAGAAGCACTTTCATGACGTCGATCTGGTGTTGCACGCCGGTGATGTGGTTGAACCGCAGGCACTCGGCGTATTTGCCGGCAGATCGCTGGTGCTGGTTGCCGGCAATATGGACTCGCCGGCCATACGTGACGCGGAACCGGTCAAGCGGATCATTCCGGTCGGAGAATTTACCCTGGGGCTGATTCACGGCTGGGGCGCTCCCGACGGGATTGAAGACCGGCTGATCAAAGAGTTTGACGCCATCGATGTGCTGGTCTACGGCCATACCCACCGCGCCTCATCACATATCAAAAACGGCGTTTTGTTTTTCAATCCCGGCTCGGCCACCGACCGGCGGTTTGCCCCTTTTACCAGCGTCGGCATTCTGGAGATTGACCGTTGGATTAAACCGTCTATCATCCGGTTGTGATCCGGACAAGGAGTCACCATGAAGCAGCTCTGGGCACCATGGAGATTGTCGTACATCCTCAGTGAGAAAACCAAGACCTGCATTTTCTGCCATCACCCTTCCGGCGGCCAGAACCAAAAGAGCCTGCTGCTGCACGCGGGGCCGTCCTCGCTGGTGATGCTCAACCGCTATCCCTACAGCAACTGTCACCTGTTGGTTGCCCCCCGCAAACACACCGCCACCCTCAGCAGGCTGGATGCGGATGAAATGCTTGACCTTTTTGCGACGCTGCGCCGTTCGGTTGAGGTGCTTACCGCGGCGGTCAAGCCCGCCGGCTTTAACATCGGCATGAACCTGGGCAGGGTCGCCGGCGCCGGCATCACCCGGCATCTGCATTGTCATGTGGTTCCGCGCTGGCAGGGTGACACCAACTTCATGCCCATCGTTGCGGAAGCGATGGTGCTGCCCGAGCACCTGGACCGGACCTATGAACGGCTTGCCCCGATCTTTCAAGCTCATTTCACCTCATAACCGGCCGGTTGCCGGAGATGGCCGCCGGTTCGCCGGGAGCAGATGAATCACCGTCCCCCTTCGATACATGCGCGTCAACCGGAAGATCCTGAGCGGACCGCATTAATCCACCTGCTTAAGGATCGCGGCATCTCGCCGCAGCGGCGCCTGGGGCAGGTCTTCCTCTTCCGACAATCCGTCGCCGATCAGATTGTCGGGCTGGCGCGCACTGCCGGCCGCGATGTGGTGGTGGAAATCGGTCCGGGACTGGGCATCCTCACCCGCCCGCTGGCTCGCACCGGCGCCCGCATCGTAGGACTTGAATTTGACAGCCGGCTGGCCGCATACCTTCAAGGGGCAATCAACGATCCTCAGGTGGAAATCATTCGCGCCGACGCCCTTAACTACGACTACCCGGGACTGCAGCAGCGCTCCGAGTCGCGGCTGATCATCGTGGGCAACCTGCCCTACTACATGACCAGCCCGCTTATCTTCACCCTGATTCGCCTGCGATCTTTCGTTTCCCGCATGGTGCTGATGTTTCAGCGCGAGGTCGCCGAGCGCGTATCCGCCCCGCCGGACGGGGAGGGCTACGGCGTTATCAGCATATTCTCCCAGATGTTTTTTGATGTCGGCCGCCGCCTCACCGTTGTGAAAGATTGCTTTTATCCCATGCCCGCGGTGGATTCGGAAGTGGTGGTGTTTACCACACGCGCCCGTCCCCTGGCGGAGGTGGGCGACGAAAGGCTCTTTGCCAGCCTGGTGCAGGTTTCCTTTGCCCGCCCGAGAAAAACCCTGCTCAACGCACTGAAGGCCTGCAACTACTTTGACCGGGGCAGGGATCGCATCCTGGAAGCGCTGCGCGATTGCGGCATCGATCCGATGCGAAGGGCTCGAACGCTGAGCATTGATGAATATGCCGGTCTTGCAAACGCAATTTTCCCCGGGAACGCTTTGCGCCGGTAAACCGGCACGCACCACAGGCACACTCGCCATCGTTTCAGGATGCTCATGACGGAGATCAGCTTCCTGGCCGACAGCATGCTCGGCAAACTGGCAAAGTGGCTCAGGATTCTCGGTTATGATACGGCATACTGCCGCGTCCCGCTGCGCGACGCAGAGCAGCTGCGGAAGGCGCGGGCGGAAGGCCGCCGGGTGCTGACCCGCAGCACCCGTCTCGCCCGCTGTGCCGGACCGAAACCGGAAATCTGTATTATCAAGGCGAATGATCCCCTGCAACAGGTGCGTGAGGTGCTTTCCCACTATCATCTGGTCATAGCCCCGCGCGCACCGATGACCCGCTGCCTCATCTGCAACCGGGAGCTTATCCCGATTGCCCCGGCGCTGCTGGCTTCACGGGTCCCGGAATACGTGCTTGCCACCAGGCAATTATTTTTAACCTGCCCCGGTTGCCACAGGGTTTTCTGGCGCGGTACCCATTGCCGGAACATGGAGGAGCGCATCAAACAGCATTTCGCGGAGCCTTGACACCCCCCATTGATACAACGACGACGTTTCCTTTCTTGCCGCTATAAGTCCTGAATTTCACTGTAGGCACAATCTGGCTTTTTTTTTGATAATCAGGGA
>CAYWLT010000315.1:0-2963 GCA_964459295.1 uncultured Thermodesulfobacteriota bacterium | reverse complement strand
CCCGACCGCATGAAGTTTACCACCGATGAGTTCTACTTCAAGTCGCCGGAAGAAATGGCCGGCCTTTTTGCCTACGCCCCGGAGGCGCTGCGCAACACCATCGAGATCGCCGAACGCTGCAATCTCAAATTCGAACTGGACCGGACGCGCTTCCCGGCGTTTCAGGGCCCCCCGGGCATAGCCTTAAACGACCATCTCCGGTCGCTTGCCTGCGATGGCCTGGAGCAACGGCTGCGCCACTGCCGCTCCCGAACTGATTTCGATGCGCTCGTTGCCCGCTACCAGCAGAGGCTGGACGAGGAGCTGGCCATCATCCAGAAGACCGGCTTTACCGATTACTTCCTGATCGTTGCCGATTTTGTGGGCTACGCCCGGGATCGCGGCATACCCGTCGGACCGGGCCGGGGGTCGGCGGCGGGGAGCCTGGTGGCCTACGCCCTGCGCATCACCGAGGTCGATCCCATTGCCTACGGCCTGCTTTTTGAGCGGTTTCTCAACCCCGAGCGGATCAGCCCGCCGGATATCGATATTGATTTTTGCAAGGAGCGGCGTGACGAGATCATCGAGTATGTCACCGCCAAGTACAGCAAGGACAATGTCGCCCAGATCATCACCTTCGGGAAGATGCAGGCAAAAGGGGTGCTGCGCGATGTGGGGCGGGTGCTGGGCATACCCTACAAGGACGTCGATCGCATTGCCAAGCTCATCCCCAATGTGCTCAACATAACCCTCACCGACGCGCTCAGGCAGGAACCGCGGCTGCGCGAAATGATGGAGCAGAGCGAGGCGCTCAAAGATCTGTTCACCCTTTCACTCTCTCTCGAGGGCCTCCCCCGCCACGCCTCCACCCATGCCGCCGGCATTGTGATCGCCGACAAGCCGCTCATCGAATACCTTCCCCTGTACCGCGGCCAGAACAATGAAGTGGTCACCCAGTATGCCATGAACGACGTGGGAAAAATCGGGCTGATCAAGTTCGATTTTCTGGGGCTTAAAACGCTCACCGTCATTGAAAAGTGCCTGCAGCTGATTAACCAGGGCAGGAGCGAGCCGCTCACCACCGGCGACTTCCCGCTCGATGACCCCGCCCCCTATGCCATGCTCTCCGGCGGAGCCACCGACGGGGTGTTCCAGCTGGAAAGCCAGGGGATGAAGGACCTGGTGGTCAAGCTCCGGCCGGAGAACATCCGGGATCTCATCGCCCTGCTGGCGCTCTACCGGCCCGGCCCGCTGGGAAGCGGCATGGTGGACGATTTCATCAAGCGCAAGCGCGGCGACGTTCCCATCACCTATGAGCTCCCCGAGCTCAAGGAAATCCTCGCGGAAACCTACGGGGTCATTCTCTACCAGGAACAGGTCATGCACATTGCCAGCAAGCTGGCCAACTTTTCGCTGGGAGACGCCGACCTGCTGCGACGGGCGATGGGCAAAAAAAAGAGCGACGTCATGGAGGCGCAGAAGGAAAAATTCCTGCTCGGCGCCAGGAAGAACCGGATCAACCCGAAGAAGGCGGAGCAGATTTTCAATCAGATGGCCAAATTTGCCGAATACGGATTCAACAAATCCCACAGCACCGCTTACGCGCTCATCGCCTTCTACACCGCCTACCTCAAGACCCATTTTCCGGTTGATTTTATGGCCGCCCTGCTCACCTGCGAAATGGACAACAACGACAAGATACTTCGCTACATGAACGAGTGCCGGGAAATGTCCATTGAGGTGCTGCCGCCCGACATCAATGAAAGCGCCAGGGATTTTACCGTCACCCAGGGTAAAATTCGCTTCGGGCTTAGCGCGGTGAAAAATGTCGGGGGGGCGGCCATGGAATCGATCATCGGCAACCGGACCGAAGCCGGCCCCTTTTCCTCGATCTATGACTTCTGCGCGCGCATCGACCTGCGCAAGGTAAACAAAAAAGTGATTGAAAGCCTCATCAAGTGCGGCGCCTTTGATGCAACCGGCGCCCGGCGCTCGCAGATGCTGGCGGCGCTGGAAAAGGCCATGGAGCAGGCGCAGCGGATACAAAAGGACCGGCAGCGCAAGCAGGCCTCTCTTTTCAATCTCTTTCCATCCTCCACGCCGGGCGGAAACGGTGAGGTCTGGTATCCCCCGCTTGATGAATGGAGCGATGAAGAGTTTCTGGGCTATGAAAAGGAGGCGCTGGGATTCTTCATCAGCCGGCACCCGCTCGACCGGTTCACGGACATCATCCGGCAGTTCACCACCGCCGATACCCTGACCATTATGAATTTTCCCAAAGAAAGCGAGGTAAAGATCGCCGGGATCGCCGGCAAGCTGCGTGAAATCAACAACCGCAAGGGGGAGCGGATGTGCTTCGTCACCCTTGAAGACCTGAAGGGAGTGGTCGAGGTCGTCGTTTTTGCCGACATTTTCAAAAACAGCGCCGACCTCATAAAAAGCGACCAGCCGCTGCTCATTTCCGGCAGGATCAGCCGGGAGGATGAAAGTGACACCACCAAGATCATTGCCGGCACCATTGTCCCCTTAAGCCGGCAAGCGGCATGCTGCAGCGCCGACGCTCACATCAGCCTCAGCCTGGGTGAAATGAGCTGCGAGCAGCTGCGCGACCTCAAGCGGGCGATCCTTGACCACCCCGGCCAGTGCCGTGCCTTTCTCCATCTGCTCGCTCCCGGGCAGCGGGAAACGGTGCTTTCCCTGGGTGACGGGTTTAAGATCAATCCGACGCCCCGCTTTGCCAATGAACTGAGAAGCATTTTTGGCCGGGCGCTGCGATCCATTTCTTAAGCGGCTCCACCCGCCGGCTCGCTGTTCCTATGACTGTCTCAATCACTCGCCAGCCCCGCTTTTACCGTGACCGGATTGTGGCGCCGGGCCTGGTGCGCTTTTCCGTAGCCGTCCAGGAAACCGATCTCTTTATTCTTGCGACAACATCCCTGGTTGACCAGGCTCGCGAATCGATTCTCCGCTACCGCTATCACCTG
>CAYWLT010000314.1:0-2967 GCA_964459295.1 uncultured Thermodesulfobacteriota bacterium | reverse complement strand
TATTCCACGGGGGGAGCCACTTTTCAACTTTCAACTAAAAATAGTATATCCTCTGCAAAAGTCCCTCCCCTTTGATCCACAAATCAGATTGGCGATTTTCAACCGCCCGCAGAAGGTTTTTATCGCAAAAAAATAATTGAAGAGTCATTGGTTTTAAGCCGCCAGATGCACGTAGTCCAAGAACAAGATATATTTTTTTTGCGGCTGAGCCATAAAAATCAGGCATCGGTAAATGGTTTTCAAATTAATGCATCGACCGGTGCCCGTGGTGGCGAGTGAATCGAGAGGGATTCTCAGATGATTCATCCCCGGCTTTAGGGAAAAGCTTTCAGTATACCGGTCGTCGAACTGGGGAAACTCCTTGCGGTCGTCTATTCTCACCGCCAGGGAAATCTCTTCTCCCTGGGGATTATAGATATCCAGTGACAGCATATTGTAGCTGTGCCAGTCGCGCAGGGGCAGTTCAAAAGCTATTCCCGGATAGGCGGAGGGGTACAGTTC
Organism: uncultured Thermodesulfobacteriota bacterium; assembly: GCA_964459295.1. Classification (GTDB taxonomy): domain Bacteria; phylum Desulfobacterota; class WTBG01; order WTBG01; family WTBG01; genus CAZWCD01. Next base: position 2,466 of record CAYWLT010000314.1, on the reverse strand, counting down.
AAGGCGCAACGAACTATGGCCATGAGTAGCGTTTTCGTCAGCGATGGAGAAGAGGGTATGGCATTGCCATTGTACCTTGTCCAGGTCGGCGTCCGATTCAAAATCAGAGAGTATAAACTGTTCGGGGCGGCCGCCGGAACAGGTGAACAGCGATAATATAAAAATGATCATGATGCCAATTCTGATTTTGTGGTAGATGGCGTTAATCATGGTTGCAATGGTGCGTTCCGGGTTAAAAGTGCAGTACAACCAGCTCGGGAGGGCGCAGGAACCGGACCGGCAGGTGGCTGGTCCCGAGGCCGCGGCTCACATACATTTTTTTCATGCCTTCCTGAAAAAAGCCATGGCTGTAGCGGGCATTTTTTTCATAGCCCATTATCCGCCAGAGCCATGCGGGAAGAGGTATCTGTCCGCCGTGCGTATCTCCCGCCAGGATCAATATATCATGATTTGCATCGACCGAGTCAAACAGCAGAGGATTATGGCCGAGCATTATTGCCGGCGCTTTATCCTGCGGTAATAGCTCCGGCACTCCGGTAATCCCTTCCAGAGCTGATTCCGGATCAATGCCTCCCAGCCAGACGGTGCCGTTGGAAAAACTAATACGATCCGCCCTGTTTCTCAAAAACTTAACCTGATGCTGTTGCGTAAGCCTTCCGCACCCCGGTTCGTGACAGAATCGGCAGCTTTCGCGTGAAGAACTGTAATCATAGTCTCCCATTACCGCCCAGACTCCCAGGGGTGCGCTCAAACGGGAGAGAAAGTTAAGTGCCCCATCATAACGGCCTTTCCATTGCACATAATCACCGGTAAGAAAAATCAAGTCCGGCTTCAGATCGTCTATAATTTTTAAGATGGCCCGTTCTCTTTTCCCGATCGTATTGATATGCAGGTCCGTTATATGAACCGCTGTTTTACCCTTCAGAACGCGATTCAGGGCATCATCTTCCACTGCCAGGTGCCTGACCCCAATGCGATTCGGCTCAATGAATAAGGCGTAAGCAAATGCAATGAGCGAAAACAGCATCAACGTCACAAAACAAATCTTCTTACAGTGTTGCATCGGAGGAATATGTAGGATGAATAATTCGGAAGCGAACTGGACAGAAACTATGCGCGGGAAGCTACAGACAAGGGGCTCGCAAAGGATTTCACAGACGGAATCCGGTCACCGCTCAACAGAAAACTGGTCGGGACGGCGGGATTTGAACCCGCGGCTTCTTGGTCCCGAACCAAGCGCGCTGCCAAGCTGCGCTACGTCCCGACGTGATCTGCGTGGGCCCGATGTAAGCACCCACTCTCTTATTACTTTTTCATCTGACTGTCAAGAGTTCAATTGTAAGGAAGGCAAGCCCGGACCGCGCATAACGCCTTCGAAGAATGGGCGGGCATAAAATTACTGAGGGTGTGTAACCCATGGCTCGGACAAGGGACACGATTTACCGGGGATAATGACACCAGGGTCCGGGCGTGCAGGGCGGACAGGGTCTGTTTAAAGCACCTCTTCCAAAATCTGCTTTGAACAGGGCATGGTCCGACCCATCCACATCGCCGTCGCAATCGAAATCGCCATTGCAGGGGTCATCATTAGTGCAGGGGCGATTGTACCGGCTTCTACACTGGTCAATCTGGAAAAGAATAGCATCCCATCCGTCAACGTCGCCATCGCAATCGAAATCGCCTTCACAGTCGCAGACATCGCCAATCCCATTGCCGGAGGGGGGATAGGTGTCCTTCTGATCGGGGTTGTAAATATCCGGACAGTTGTCTTCATGATCGACGTAATCATCCGGGGTAATAGACAGCTCACGGGAAAACGCGCTTTCATTATATGAGCTGTCGTAGGCGGTCAAAGCGATGAAATAGGGGACATGCTCATACAAGTACAGTTTATCAAGCACATAAAAGGTGACATTTTTTAGATCGATGACGTCAGAGTATCGGAGCGATGCACGACCGTAATAAAGTTTATAACCCGCCAGGTCTTTCTCGGCGTTTGGCTTCCAGGTTAAGGTGATGGCGAGGCTGTCGGGCACGAAGGCGCTAAACAACAAGAGACAAGCGAGAGATACCCCCCCGCAGGCACAGCGCATAATTTCACCCGGTTGATTGAGCGGTTTTCTGTGCGATTGAAAAATCACCACGACAAGTGTCGGCAGAATATGGGAGCGAGGCGGATATGTCAAGTGTAATTTAACATATCTTGCTCAATTATAATCACCATCAACAATCCCGGTAACCCTGCGGTGAATAAATGGTATTTTGTGTCATCAATGGGGGTTGCGAAAAGAAAACATGCGTATAAAACAGTCAGGGAAGACCGGGAGATGCCGGAAAACGACGTGACTGCAGTGCGGTTTTAGGCAAATCGCTTGGCTGAGAATAGTTTGTCCGGTTAATGCCGGTCCGATATTATTAAGGGAACCTCTAATTATTCATTTTCTTGTCATTCCCCGACTTGATCGG
>CAYWLT010000313.1:0-2974 GCA_964459295.1 uncultured Thermodesulfobacteriota bacterium | reverse complement strand
TTTGCAGCTCCATGCCCATTTGATTCGCAACGGTTCGTAAATACACCGAAGTTTATCATAAAAACACAATATAGACAAGCTATTGCCGCACTGCATGCAAAGCAGGATTTGCTCGACCCTTCAGACATCCGCATCAAAAAGATCTAAAAAAATCCATTGGAATTTTCGAATAGTTTATGGACCTGAATCCGGTTTTGTGACTGGTTTACCTAAAACTTATTAAAGCATAGAAACGTTAACTAGAGAAATAGTATTTGCTTAAATTGTGCTTAGTACCATATAATGGATGCCCGGTGATTCAGACCATAAAACAGCGCCGCTTCTTTGTTACATCACATAAACCCATGGCCTCTCAAAAGCACATCAAGGCTCTAGTACTAACCCTGCTGGCGACTTTTTGCTTCAGCTCAGGGACGCAGGCGGAAGATATTATCGTTAGCATTGGAAGCGGTACGGGAGAAGCCGGGGCGAAAAATAAACCCGTCACCCTTGTTCTGGATAATCCGGCCGAAACAGTTAAAGGCATACAATTATACGTTTGCGACGAAGGCAATTATCTTGCGGCAAAAAGCTGCATGGCCACCGGCCGCGCCGCCAAATTTTTATGCACCTTAAATGAATGCCGGACCGATGCCAAAAGCGCTGAATGCCGTCACTACCCCGGTTGTGCCAATATCGTGCTCGACGCACCGGGCGAGGTCATTGCAGGAGGGAGGGGTCCGGTCGACGTCCTCAACTTTGACGTATCAGAAAATGCCCCCGCCGGATGCGTTACGCTCGATCCCAAAAAGGTGATTGTCTCCGACCAGGACAGAAAATCATTGAGCGCTATGGCGGAACGCGGCCGGTTCTGCATCAGCGGCGGAAGCGGTGACGATACAACAACCACCGCCGGCCCTTCCAATCCAACACCTGAGAATCCGGAGAAAATGCCTCCAACCGATTCAACCAATTCAATCAGCGCGCCCGGTTCATCCACCCACAGCTCCGGCCCCCTGGCATCCCCTCAGTCAGGACTGAGAACCCCCCTGGGGGGAACATCAGCCGCCGACCGGGAAAGTTCTTATGATGGTGATGCAGGCACTGTGGGTTCATCGGGCTCCTCATCCCGGAAGCGGACCACCGGCGGCGGAAGCGATGAATATTCCGGAGCGGCCGATGCCCGCTCCGCCGGGGTAACCGCAACCAAAGGATCCGGCAGCAAGGAATCCCGGCTGATTATCTCCCCCCCCCTGTCCGTGATCAATTCGAAAGGCGTGCTGGCCCTCAATGCATACACCATCTTCAACGGCAAGGAGGTACAGGGAAAGTACAAGTGGGAAATCCAGCCGCCAAGCGCCATCGGAAGCACCATCGATGGAGATGGCATCTTTACCGCGGGCATCAACACCTCCGCATCGCCGGTTCAGGAAACCATACGGGTTACCGATATTTCAAATAAAAGCATCAGCTCAACCGCGACGATAACCATAGAAGGCGCAAAAGAACCGCCCGAAGGCTGCACCCTCGTGGTAACCCCGTCTTCAGCGGAAGTTGCCCCGGGACACGTGATCGCCTTCACCGCGACCAGGCTCGGACAAACATGCGCTGAGGGCTCGTATCAATGGAAGGTAAGCAGCAAAATCGGTTCCACCATCACCGCAGAGGGGGTATATACCGCAGGCGTCAACCGGGGCAATGCCGCCGCGCTTGACATAATTCTGGTCAAAGACGGTGAAGCGAATCTCAGCATCGACGCGCTGGTAACGGTGACGCCCGGCGACGAATCCGCGGCGGCCTCAAAATCACCCCATGCCGACGGCCGGTCCGATAGAACCGGGAGCCCCCTATTACCCGGCACGGTAATCGCGGCAGCAGCATTTGTCGCCGTCGTCGGCGTGCTGCTGGCACGAAAAAAGAAGTAAACGCGGAAGCACAGACACCTTAACCCCAAGGAGGCGCACTTGAAATCCATTCCCATCCGCTCAGCCGGGTTTATTATAGCCGTGCTGTTTGTTGCCTGCCTGGCATCCTGCCGTCAGGCCGAAGTCACACTGACTATCGGAAGCGGATCCGGTTCGCCGGGAAGCAAAGATAATATGGTTGAGATAACCATCGATAACCCGGTTACCAGGATAAAAGGGGTTCAGGCGGACATTTGTGATGAGGGAAACTATCTCCATGGTGCGGCTTGCGAGCCGGTGGGAAGCGCCTCCGAATTTACCTGTTCGCACAACGAATTGTCCGACGGCTGCTTCAGAATAATGCTCCTGTCGTTAAGCGGCGATGTGATTCCCGAAAAGGCAGGCCATATTATCAATGTAAGCTATAATGTATCCGACAATGCTCCTGAAGGCCGATGTGTAGCTCTCACCACCAAAGAAGTTAGGGTCGCTGACGAAGACACCAACCCCCTGGCGACTGTAATGCGCATGGGTTCATTTTGCTTTTAAGCATGCCTGCGGTTGTTAAAGGTTTTCATGGAGCCGGTCTTGTCAAGTGTTTATACCCGCCGCAATTAGTTAATTTCCAGCAACCCGTCTTATCCAAACCAGCGTATTTTTTCTTTTCTTATTAATAACTTACTCACAATTCTCAATCGGCGAAAAAATATTCAAATTATAGTCAACAATTCTTGACTTTAGGACTAGTAATATGATATAAAGCGACGTAGCGAATTTTAATCAGGCGATACTTTCTGTACCGGAGATTTTGTCAGATCAATGGCAAATTCGAAGCGGCCATGTAAGTAATGGGGTCGCCGGGCAGGTTGCTATCGACAAGCAGGTTTTGCTAAGCCCACGTGCTCACGAGGGGAAGTTCTTTATGGGCAAGGGTCGGTATAAAACGTATTGCATAGCACTCCTCTTCACTTCATTCGCTTTTCCCTGCACTGCCCCTGCCTTTGAATGCGCAGCGCCAACCACAACTCCAAACTACCTTCACCGCCATTCACCAAACGCCATCCATAACTTCCATTGGACGGCGCCTGGCC
>CAYWLT010000312.1:0-2978 GCA_964459295.1 uncultured Thermodesulfobacteriota bacterium | reverse complement strand
GGCAGCCTCAGAATGACATTACGACACAGTCTTTTGGGGGAGAGGGTTAGGGTGAGGGGCAATAAAGCAATAAGCACATTATAATTCCGTGGCGCATGGGCCACTGAGACTCCTGTGCGCCACCGGCATGGATGAGCCCTTAACCCATGCAAACCGCGGCCATAATCCCATCCCGCTACGCATCCACCCGCCTTCCCGGAAAGCCCCTGATGGACATCGCCGGCAAGCCCATGATCCAGCGGGTCTGCGAGGCCGTCGCCCGGGCGACACTGGTTGATCGGGTGATCGTTGCCACCGATGACCAGCGCATTTTCGACGCGGTGCGGCGCTTCGGGGGTGAGGTTGCACTCACCTCGGCCCATCATCGCAGCGGAACCGACCGCGTCGCAGAGGTGGCGGAACGCCTTCCTTGTGACATTGTGGTAAATCTCCAGGGAGATGAACCGCTTATAGACCCCGAGTTGATCGACCAGGTGGTACGCGCAGTCAGGGACAACCCGGACATCTACATGGCCTCGGCGCAAACCCTCATCCGGCGGGTCGAGGAGCGGTCGAATCCCAACGTGGTCAAGGTGGTAACCGACCGCAGCGGATTTGCCCTCTATTTTTCCCGGTCTCCCATACCTGGCCGCTTCACAGCGGGTGATGCGGACACGGAACCCCTGGATTTCCGGCACATCGGCATCTATGTGTACCGGAAAGACTTCCTGATGCGGCTGGTCGCGCTTGAGCCGTCTCCCCTAGAGCGGCTGGAGCGGCTGGAACAGCTGCGGGTTTTGGAAAACGGCTACCGCATCAAGCTGGTGACAACCGACTATGATGCCCCGGGCGTGGACACGCCGGAAGATCTCGAGAAGGTGCGCAAAAAAATGGAGGAGCTGCAGAGTTAATCATACCTCCCAAATTTCGGTAGGAGCGCCTTTAGACGCGATGCATTCGCGGTTGAAAGCCGCTCCTACCGGTCATAAACATATCTATTCCGCACCTTGCAGGACGGCCGCAGCTGGTTAAAACCCTCAACCCGCTACAATATCCTCGGGCAGGGTGACCGATCTGAAAGCCGCGTTTATCTTCGCCCTGCCTTCAAATCCCGCCCCACCGGCCCCCATTCTATTTTCAAGAATTTCATTAAGGCATCCCGGTAGCAGGTTATTGAAACAGTTGTTCCCCTCGGACTGTTCAAAGGCTCGAAGGAATGGAGCTTCTCAGCCGCAACAAAATTGTTCGGAACCTGTACCCCACGGCTTCAGGTTGTCTATTGAGGGAACCTCTAATTATTCATTTTCTTGTCATTCCCCGACTTGATCGGGGAATCCATGTGTTTGATTTTATGGATTCCCGCTTTCGCGGGAATGACAGAGAGAGGTTGTATGGTGAATTATTAGAGGTACCCTTGACATATTGCCCATAAGGGGATATAAGGGGTTTCAATTTAATTCCACGGTTTTATGCTTGCGCTCCCCCGCTTAACTGCTATAATAATGCCGAAAGGTGAATAGTGACCAGGGAAGTGGCCGTAGAGTCGGTAACCATAGGGGGAAATCACCCCTGTGTCTTCATTGGCGGGCCCTGCGTTATCGAGGATGAGGCCTTGGTTCTATCCGCTGCCCGTGCCATCAAAGAGATAACCGCATCCCTGGCTGTTCCCTTTATATTCAAGACCTCCTATGATAAGGCCAACCGGAGCGCCCTCTCTTCTTTTCGAGGTCCCGGCCTTAACAAGGGCCTTGCACTCATTGAGAAAATCAAGAGTGAACTGCACATCCCGGTAGTGTGCGATGTTCATCGCTTCGAGGAAATCGAGCCCGCCGCGCGGGTACTGGATATGCTGCAGGTACCCGCCTTTCTGTCGCGGCAGACCGACTTTATTATCAGGGTGGCTGAAACCGGCAAGGCGGTCAACATCAAGAAGGGACAGTTCATGTCGCCTCCGGAGGTAAGGAACCTGATTGAAAAGGCCGCCTCCACCGGCAATCACCGGATACTGGTAACCGAACGGGGATTCTCCTTCGGTTATCATAATCTCGTGGTCGATATGCGTGCCCTGCCCATCATGCGGTCGTTCGGCTATCCGGTGGCCTTTGACGCGTCGCACAGCGTGCAACTGCCGGGAGGACTGGGAACCGCCTCCGGCGGCGAGCGGCAGTTTGCGGCGTGTCTTGCCCGCGCCGCCGCGGCGGCGGGCATCGACGCGCTGTTCATGGAAGTTCACCCGGACCCGGAGCGAGCCCGCTGCGATGGCCCCAACATGCTTGCGGTGGAAGCGCTTGCTCCGCTGCTCCGGCAAATACAGTCAATCGATGCGCTGGTCCGGGACGGGTCGGTCCGCTTGAAACCGGAAAAGAAGAAATCCCGGACGGGAATGCGGAAAATTAATGACACGGCAGACCAAAACTGAAAATCCGGAGATGGTCATCCTGGAAGCGCAAAAAGTGCTGGAGACCGAAGCTCGGGCCATTCAGTTTCTGAAGCATAAGATCGGAGAGAGTTTCGTCAGGGCGGTGGAACTGCTGAACGGATGCACCGGCAAGGTGATCGTCATCGGTATCGGCAAGTCGGGCATCGTCGCCCAGAAGATCGCCTCCACCTTTTCCTGCACCGGAACTCCCGCCTTCTTTCTCCACCCGGCGGAGGGGGTGCACGGCGACATCGGCATGATGTCGCACAATGACGTCGCCCTGGCCGTTTCCAACAGCGGGGAAACCCGGGAAATCATTCAGATACTCCCGGTCATCAAGCGGTGGGGAATACCGCTTATGGTCATGACCGGAAACGTGCGGTCGGTGCTGGCCCAGAGCGGGGATGTGCTGCTCGATACCGGCGTGCCAGAAGAGGCGTGCCCGCTGGGGCTGGTTCCCACGTCCAGCACCACCGCCAACCTGGCGCTGGGTGACGCCCTGGCCCTGGCCCTGCTGGTGAAGCGGGGGTTCAAGGAGGATAATTTTGCCCTACTTCACCCCGGCGGAACCCTGGGCAGG
>CAYWLT010000311.1:0-2990 GCA_964459295.1 uncultured Thermodesulfobacteriota bacterium | reverse complement strand
CTTAAGCTGGGACATCTGGAGACACGTTCGGGACGGCTCTACGCTTTAAATACCATCGGCGCGGCCGTGGGATCCTTTGTGTGCGGCTTCTGGCTGATCGCCTGGTTCGGCGTTTGGGGCAGCCTTCTCGCAGCGGTATTCATAAATTGTTCCATCGGCGCGATTTGTTTTCTGGCAAGCGCTCGATTGGCTCAACGGCTCCCCCTGAGCCATCTCCCGTCTTCCGACGCCGCGGCTGATGCCGAATCCGACCTGGATGCAGCCGCCCGTCCTAATTCTTCCGCCGGTCACCGATCCATTACTTTGTCCATTTTCGCCTTGTCCGGTTTCTGCGCCATGGCCTACGAGGTAATCTGGACCAGGCTGCTGGGGCTGATTGTCGGGCCTACCATATATTCTTTTACCATCATACTCACCACCTTCATCACCGGGCTGGGGCTGGGGAGTCTCATCTTCGGCCGGCTGGCGGACAGAACCGAAAAACCGCTCCGGTTATTAATCCATACCCAGCTTTTCGCGGCCGTACTCGCTTTGGGAGTCAGCCAGCTCCTGGGAAACAGCCAGTTATTCTTCGCCAAGCTCATCTACCATTATCAAACCACATTCGGACTGCTTTCGGCGGTAAAGGTCTTCGTCCTGTTCATCGGTATGATCGGCCCAACCATATTTCTGGGCGCCACCTTTCCGTTGGTGGGAAAAATCTACACCAGCTCACTCGGTCGGATAGGACATTCCATCGGTTTTGCGTACACGGTCAACACCATCGGGGCGGTGCTGGGGTCCTTTTGCGCGGGCTTCCTGCTCATTCCGCTTGCGGGGAAGGAACGCAGCTTGAGTTTGGTTGTCGGTCTCCAGCTTTGCGGCGCCCTGTGCGCGGGGGGATATCTTGTCAGGGCGCGACGGAAAGCGGAGTTCGGAAAGTGGGTGCCCGCCGGCGTTATCGCCCTGGCGGCCCTCATCCTGTGCGTTTACCTGCCGCACTGGAACCGGCAGCAGCTTGCGGTGGGAATGTATCACCGCTTCGAGGAATTCAGCGCCGAGCTACAGTCCTGCGGCTGGCTGGAAGCGCTGCTCCACGGACCATCCAGACTGGAACAGCATCAGGCCCATACCCGGCTGCTGTATTACGGGGACGGGATCGGCGGCTTCACCACGGTGATGAAAATCATAAATTTCTTTGGTGAAGATGAATATCTTCTCTTAAACAGCGGCAAAGGAGATGCGTCAAGCCATATAGACATGCCCACCCAGACGCTGACCGCCCACATCCCTTTGCTGTTTCACCCGGATCCCCGGGAAGTGCTGGTCATCGGCCTGGCCAGCGGCATCTCCGCGGGCGAAGCGCTTTTCTATCCCGTTGAGCGCCTCGATATTGTCGACATCAGCGAGCAGGTGGTGAAGGCCAGCAACTTCTTCATCCCCTGGAACAACGACGTCCTGGCCAATCCCAAGACAGAGATCATCATCCAGGACGCCCGAGCCCACCTGGAGTTGACCAACCGGAGTTATGATGTCATCGTTGCGGAACCTTCCAATCCCTGGATGGCGGGCCTGGCCAATTTGTTTACCGAAGAATGTTTCACCCTCGCAAGAAACCGACTGAAGCCGGACGGCATATTCGTGCAAATGTTTCACTCGTATCAGATGGACTGGTCAACCTTTTCCCTGCTGGGAAGAACCTTCAGCAAAGTATTCCCGCACAGCATCCTCATGATTACCCTTCCCGCGGCCCACAATACCATCCGGCCGGGAAACGACTACCTTTTTATCGGCTTCAACGGCACCAACGGTTTCGACCGGGATGCCGCGGCCAAGGCTATCGCTTATACGCGGCAATCGAACAACATTGCGCTAACCGATCCCGAACTGCTGTACCGGCTTGTAGTGAGCGAAGACCTGGTCCGACTGTTCGGCTCAGGACCGCTCCATACCGATAACCATCCCCTGCTTGAGTTTGCGGCTCCGAAAGCGATGTACACAAGCGATCCATCCATAGAAAAGAACCTCTCTGCCCGCCGTCGGCTCAGCCGGGAAACCGAATCCATTCTTAAGAAGATCAATGACGTCGAAGATCAAATTGCCTTCTCCGCGTTTGCCCTTTCCATCTACCAGCCCTTTCAGGACATGATTGACTTGGAAAAGGCAACCCCCGATCAGAGGGATCGATTTGCCCGACTCATGGAAGATTACTGTTCGCGATCCCCGGTGGACAATTATGATATTTTTTCGGATCGGGACTTAATGGAGCGTTGCGTTTCCCGGCAGATAGAAACGGCGAAAAAAAACATCAGCCGCGCACCCGACAAAGCGTATGTGTATGACCGCCTGGGTACCGCCTCTGCCGCCGTCGGAAATCCTGATCAGGCCGTCGCATACTATCAAAAAGCGCTGGAGGTTAATCCCCGCTCGCCCGGCGTGCTGTATAACCTGGGCATCTCCTACGGCAACCGGGGCGACAGCGATGCCGCAATCGCCTGCTATCAGAGAGCGCTTGCCATAAGCCCCGGTTTCGTCCGGGCGCTCAACAATCTGGGCAATGCTTATATTGCCAAAGGTGAAGTCACGCAGGCGGTCGAAGCGCTCACCCGGGCGCTGGCAGTCGACCCGGGTTTCGCCGAAGCGCATAATAATCTCGGCAACGCGTACCTTAAACAGGGCGCATTGGACAAGGCAATCGCTGAGTATGAGCGGGCGGTGGGCCTGTGGCCGGGCTTTGCCGAAGCGCACTATAACCTGGGGATGGTCTATGGCAAAAAGAAGCAGCCGGTCGAGTCCATCGCCGCGCTTAAGCGGGCGGTGGAGCTGCAGCCGGCATACGCAAAGGCGCACTACCGCCTTGCCATAGCCTATTACCGCGATAAGCAGTATGCCCTGGCGCGGCAGCACTGCGATAAGGCTGTCGAACTCGGTGCCGTTGTTGACCCGGAACTGATTGAACGGCTCAAGCCCCATGGCTGAGCCGCCGCGCGAGATATGTCTCGGGGTCAGGT
>CAYWLT010000310.1:0-2994 GCA_964459295.1 uncultured Thermodesulfobacteriota bacterium | reverse complement strand
CCGCGAAATCCGTGACCGGCTTGGCGTCATTCTTTTTCCTATCCCGGACGTTAGGCCATGCGGAAGCGGTCGGTTCATTGATGATCCGCAAAACGTTCAGCCCGGCAATGGTTCCGGCATCCTTGGTGGCCTGCCGCTGGCTGTCGTTGAAATACGCCGGCACGGTAACGACCGCGTCCTTGACCTCTGTGCCCAGATAGGCCTCGGCAGACTTTTTAAGCTTTTGCAGGATCTTGGCGGAGATTTCCGGAGGAGAGTATTGCTTCCCCATTATCTCGACGCGGGCATCGCCATTGCTTGCCCGCACCACCTTGTAGGGAACCATCTTCATCTCTTCATTGACCTCGTCGTACTTTCTGCCCATGAACCGCTTGATGGAAAAGACCGTATTTTCGGGGTTGGTCACCGCCTGTCTCTTCGCCACCTGCCCCACCAGAATCTCGCCATCCTTGGTAAATGCCACCACCGAGGGGGTTAAGCGGCTTCCTTCCTCGTTGATGATAACTTTCGGTTCCCCGCCTTCCATGACCGCCACAACCGAGTTGGTTGTCCCTAAATCAATCCCTATTGCTTTCGCCATACTCGTACGACCTCCTTACTTGTCGTCACTCCATGATATAAAATAATATAATTTTTTCAATCCTCTGCACCGTTGTTTTCTTAACTTGGCGTGAATGATAATCACGAAACAAGGATATGTCAACAGAAGATATCAACTATTTTTGGCAGGATGGCGCGGCAACGCGACCAGGAACACGCGGAAAGCAATTTCCGGCAGGCGTCCCGGCGGTGGATAAGGACATTGGGGCTGACGCAAGATTGAGAACCGCCGGCCGATGATCTTTCGGCAATCAGCGCTCCTCCTCGGGGAGCAAGGGCATGATCTCTTTTAAAAATGGCGCCCTGTCCTTATGACAGACAAGCACTTTCCCTCTCGCCTGAACCAGCACCAGATCCCTGACGCCCACGGTGACCAGCAGCTGGTCCTGATTATTATAAATGATGCAGTTGCGGGTATCATGCCCCAGGTGTTTGCCGATGCTCACGTTGCCATCGCCATCGGAAACGCAGGCTCTTGCCAGGGCATTCCAGGTCCCCAGATCATCCCATGCAAAATTCGCCGGCACCACGGCCACCCGCCCTGCTTTTTCCAGAACGCCGTAGTCAATGGAAATCTTTTTAAAATCGGCAAATTCCCGATGCGCCACCTCACGCTCTTCCGCCGTCCCCAGCACGCTTCTGATGCGCTCCATACCCGCCCACAATTCAGGCATGAAGGCATGGAGGCTTCGCTGAATGGTTTTATTTTTTGCGATGAAAATACCGCTGTTCCAATAGTAGGTTTCCGAGGCGCAATACGTTTGAGCGGCGGCCGGATCGGGTTTTTCCACGAAGCGCGACACCCGGTACAGAGCCATGTCCTGCAAGCGCCCCAGTTCTTCCCCGATTTCAATGTAGCCATACCCGGTCTCCGGCCGGGTTGGTTTGATGCCGATGGTAATGATACCGGCATCCGGTACGCCAAGGAAATCCCGGGCGCCGGCGATGATCCCGGCAAACGCCTTCCGGTCGGGGATGCGCTGATCGGCGGGAACGATAACCACCGCGGCGGCGGCGTCCTTTCGCTCCACATGCAAAGAGGCAAGACCGATACAGGCAGCCGTGTCCCGCCCCATGGGCTCGACAATAAAATTTGACCGGGGTAGCTCGGGCAGCTGTTCGAGCGCCACCGGCAGATGCTGCCGCGCCAGCACCACCAGCATGTTCTCGTAAGGAGTTATCGCCGCCAGCCGATCCACCGTATTCCGGATCATGGTCTTTTCACCCAGGAGCGAAACAAACGGCTTCGGCACCAGCTCGCTGCTTAAGGGCCAGAAGCGCTCCCCCCGTCCGCCGGCCATGATAACCGCGTAACAGGCTCCTCCCATGCAACGCTCCTTAGACGGTGAAAGAACGGCAGCGCTCTATGCCACATGGTTCCGCCGGGCGGGGAAAGCACTCGCGTGGTACGTCCTTGCTTCCTTTATTGATAGATGGCTCATGAGGAGGGGGCTTTTAACGCCACAACACATGCTTCTGAACCGGTCGAGCGGCAGCGCCTCTCACTTGGTTCGAACAGACCCCATGGCAACAGCCTGTATCGAAGTCTTCTGAAGCTGCCTGTCCTCGGTTTAAGTCGAAGGCACGGGGTCGTGACGTAAGCTGCAAAACACATTGTTGTGGCTATAAAAGCCCCCTCCCCATGAGCCACCTGCCAGTAAAGCGATCTTATGAGCGCGCAACACTATTTTTTTGAATTAACATGCGGGAAGCGCACCGCTCACTCTTTAACCCAGGCGAGATTATCAAAGGTGGCATACTTTTCCAGAAACGCAAGCTTCACGTCACCCACCGGTCCGTTTCGCTGCTTACCGATGATGATTTCGGCCACGCCTTTATTCGGGTTGTTTTCGTCGCGATTGTAAATTTCGTCCCGGTAAATGAAGGCAATAAGGTCGGCGTCCTGCTCAATCGCCCCCGATTCCCTCAAGTCGGCCAACTGCGGACGCTTGTTCTGCCGTTCTTCAACCCGGCGGTTCAACTGGGAAAGCGCCACCACCGGTATGTTCAACTCTTTGGCCAGGGCCTTGAGCGACCGGGATATGTCGGAAATTTCCTGTTCCCGGGTGTCCGATCCCCCTCTGCCCCGGCTGGAGATCCCCCGGCCCCGCATTAGCTGCAAATAATCAACGATAATTATGCCGAGGCGGCATTCCGCCATGAGGCGCCGTGCCTTGGCCCGCATCTCCAGGACGGAAATGGCGGCGGTGTCATCGATATAGATCGGCGACTCGGACAGGGTCCCGGCCGCCCGGGTCAATTTAGGCCAGTCCGACGCCCCCAGGTACCCCGATCGCACCTTGTGCGCGTCCACCCGGGCCTCCGAGCAGAGCAGCCGCAGGACCACCTGCTCCTTGGACATTTCCAGGGAAAATATCCCCACGGGTATCTGTT
>CAYWLT010000309.1:0-3003 GCA_964459295.1 uncultured Thermodesulfobacteriota bacterium | reverse complement strand
GACATACTGATTGCCGAGGATGACGAAGGGCCCGCGGCGCTGATAAAGAAAAACCTCAAGCGCGCGGGCATCTCCAATGAGATCGTGCACTTTAAGGACGGGGCGGAGGCGCTTGACTTCCTGATGGGCAACAACGGCGGTGAGCCGCATCGCAAATCAAACAATGCCTACCTGCTGCTGCTGGACATTCGCATGCCCAAGGTTGACGGGGTCGAAGTACTGCGGCAGGTGAAGCTGCACGAAGAATTGCGCAAGATGCCGGTGATCATGATAACCACCACCGACGACCCGCGCGAGGTTGAAAATTGCCACACCCTGGGCTGCAGCAATTACATCACCAAGCCCATTGATTATGAAAAATTTGTCGAATCCATACGGCAGCTGGGGCTCTTTCTTATGGTGGTGGAAGTGCCGAACATCAGTTGAGAAACCGGGCATGAAAGAAAAAGAGCGCACTGAAGATACGGTGCAACACCGGGTGATTCTGGTGGTGGAGGATGAGGAGGGGCTGTCACACCTGCTCCGGAAAAACCTCGGCCGTGAAGGATACCACACCGAAGGCGCCGCATGCGGGGAGGCGGCCCTGGCGTTCATTGCCGCCAACCGCAACACCCTGATGCTGCTGGATTACAGCCTGCCGGACATGTCGGGCCGGCGGGTGGTTGAAATGCTCAATGAGCGGCAGCTCAACATTCCCTTCATCATCATGACCGGCCACGCCGATGTAAAGGTGGCGGTGGAAATGATGAAGCTCGGCGCGCGGGACTTCGTGGTGAAGGACGCCGAATTTCTTGAGGTGTTGCCCGCCGTGGTCGGGCGGGTGGTGGAGCAGCTTGAAGTGGCCGAGCGGCTGGCGGAGGTTGAAACGAAGCTGCTCAAGTCGGAGGAGCGCTATCGCGACCTTATCGAATTTGCCAACGCGGGGATTATTGTCGCTGAAGGAGACGCCATCACCGATATCAACCGGAGGGCCGAGGAGCTGTACGGCTATGACAAAGACGAACTGGTCGGGCGGTCTCCGCGCCTGCTCACCCCCGAGAAGTACTGGGCGAAACATTGCGAGGTGCTCGACGAAGTGGCAAAGTACGGAAGGGCCAAGATATCGATGTATGAGGAAGAGGGGATCAGGAAAGACGGCACGGTTTTTCCGCTCGAGATCTCTTTTTCGCTCACCGGAAGGGAAAATAAAACGGTTATCGGCGTAATCCGGGACCTGACCGAACGGAAGAAGCAGGAAAACGAAATCAGAGAGGCCAAGGAATTCCTGGAAAATCTCTTTCAAACCTCAACCGACGCGATCATGGTTACCGACGCCGGCGGAAACATCACCATGGTCAATGAGGCGATGGAAGAGATGCTGGGTTATGCGCGGGAAGAGCTTCTGGGAATGCATTCCGGCCGGTTTGTTTCCCACGATGCGAGCGTCAAATCCCAGGCACAAAAAATCATGGAGCAGCTTTTTGACCAGGGGAAGATCTGCGAGCAGGAGACGGTCTGGCTGAAAAAAGACGGGCAGCAGATATTTATCGAGTTTAACCTCTCGCTACTCAAAGATAAAGAAGGAGCGGTTGTGGGAGGGGTTAATTTCATCCGGGATATTACGGAAAAGAAAAAGATGGAACAGCAGCTTATCCAGTCGGAAAAGCTGAAATCGCTGGGAGAGCTGGCGGGAGGGGTCGCGCACGATATCAACAACATTCTCGCCGCCATTCTGGGCAGGGTGCAGTTGCTGCGAAAGCAGCTTGCGCCGCCCCGGGGACGGGCGGAAATGAGGGGCTCGGCCATTGATCTGCAGAAGGGCCTGGAAATTATTGAGCGGGCGTCACTGGACGGCGCGGAGACGGTGAGAAGGATCCAGGAGTTCTGCAGGCGGAGGGGCGATCAGAAAGATTTTGTGCGGGTCGATGTCAATGAGCTGATAGAAAACGCCCTGGAATTTACCAGGGTAAAGTGGGCGGACGACGTTCTGCCTCGGGGAAGAAAAATCAAAATCAACAAAGAACTTTCTCTCCTGTCCCCCAGCATGGGAAGCGCCTCGGAGCTCAGGGAGGTTTTTACCAATCTGATTAACAATGCGGTTGACGCCATGCCCCGGGGCGGTGAAATCAGTGTAAAATCCCGTATGGATAGCAAGTGCGCGGTAATCACCATTGAGGATACCGGGGGCGGCATTCCCCGCGGGATAAAAGACAGAATTTTTGATCCCTTCTTTACCACCAAAGGCCCTCATTCCACCGGACTGGGATTGAGCGTTTCCTACGGAATCATCAACCGGCATCATGGCACGATTGTCGTGGACAGCGTGGAGGGCAAATGGACTGCCTTTACCATCACGCTGCCCATCATCGAGAAAATAGAAACGAAGGAAGATCGTCAGGAAAAAGTAATACCCATACAGGTGAGACAGAAAGCGAGGATTCTGATTATCGATGATGAGGCGGATGTGCGCGAGCTGTTACGGGACATTCTCGGCGATGCCGGCCATGAGGTTGATATGGCGCAGAGCGGCGGCGAAGGCGTCGAAATGTTTAAAAAGCAGCCGTATGACCTGGTCCTGACCGACCTGGGCATGCCGGCGATGTCGGGATGGGAGGTGGCGGAAAAGATCAGGTGTATCAGCAAAAGCGTTCCCATTGCCCTGGTCACCGGGTGGAACGTGGTGCTGGATGATGAGGCCATGCAGGGCAGCGGGATAAACCTCGTCGTTCACAAGCCGTTCCAGGTGGAGCAGGTGCTTAATCTGGTCAAGGAGGGAATGGTGGTGAAGGACCGGCTCATGGCCGTGTGAGAGAGGCAGACTACGAACACTTCCCTGCGCCAGGGGAACACCACAGAGCATTGCGATAAGTATGAATTCCCGTTTCCGCGGGCGTAAGATATTACATAATAGAGATCTGAGAATTTCTCTCTCACAATCAGCGCCCCCCTCACCCTAACCCTCTCCCCCGGAGAGACTGTGTCATAATGTCATTCTTCTATGTTGAAAAGCAAGTCTCTTTTTTA
>CAYWLT010000308.1:1570-3020 GCA_964459295.1 uncultured Thermodesulfobacteriota bacterium | reverse complement strand
CGGCGAAGGGTTCAGAATGACAATAACGGAAATTTCTTCATTATGACACAGTCTCGCCGGGGAGAGGGATGGGGCAAGGGGAAATTTCAAATGTCCTTGGGTAGTATTTAATTCTGCCTGGTTGAAATGAAAAGTAGTTTTCACTGATTGCCAAAAAGACATGTCATTCCCGCGAAAGCGTCCATCGATCACCGGCCATTGCGTTTTCCCCCGACCGGCGGTGCTCTTGCCGAACATCCGGACGGTGGCAGCAGGAGGGGTCCTCATGCATATAGTTGCCGGACTCCGCGTGGGCCCGCGCCCGGCAGCCCCGGCAGACGAAAAGGAATTCGCAGACACCGCATTTTCCTTTATATGCTTGGGGGTTTCTGATGTTGCAAAAAACCGGCGAGGTTTCCCATATAGTGCGCAGGGACTCCCGGCGTATATCGCCGCACTCCAGGTCCAGGTACCCGCACGGCTGCACGATGCCGCTGTAGGAAATGAACATAAAGGAAATCCCGGCAAGGCAGCCGTCGGTTACGGGCGTGTTGAAAAAGGAGAGCCTGTAAGCGCCTTCGCGCTGTTGAACAATTCTGTGGAAGGGTGGGGCGCAGCCGGGGCGGATCACCATATCGCTTCTGATGGGGAGCTTATGCCTGCCGGTGGAAAGGTCATAGAGCAGGTTGAGACATGACTCGTATTCCGCCGGGGGTAGCTGCTGGTGCCTGATGCTTTTCCCCGTGCCGGTGGCGACCAGGAAGAAAGGAATGAAAAAGGACGCCCCCAGGTCGCTGGCGAAGCGGATCATGCGGGGCAGATCAGTGACATTGCGCCGAGTGACGGTGGTGAGGATTGCGAAGTCAAGGCCCGCTTTTTTGGCCGACTCAATTCCCGTGAGCACCGAGGCAAACGCCCCGCGATAGCGGCGGAAGTCATCGTGAGCGGCGGGATCGACGGCGTCGATGCTAAAGGAAATGTAGCCGAGGCCGGCATCTTTTAAATCGGCGAGGGACTGCTCCCTGACCAGGGGGCCGCAGGGGCTCAGGGTTGTGCCTAGTCCCCTGCTGGACAGGTAATCAACGATTTCGGGGAGGTCGTCCCTGAGCATGGGCTCACCGCCGGTTATCATGACCACCGGTGAAGAAAAGGAAACTATCTCATCGGCAAGCTTAAAGCACTCCCGGGTGGAAAGTTCGCCTTCGGCGGTTACCGGTTTTTCACCGGCGCGGCAGTGCCGGCAGTCCATCATGCACCGCCGGGTTATTTCCCAGGCTATGATCGAGAGTTCGGGAGGGGTGTCGGTTGTGTTCAAGTGCGCCTCACAGCAGAGGAAAGCAATTATAAATTACGAATTATGAATGTTTGATAGTTTTGCTGATTAGCCGGTTAAATAAGCAATGGGGTGCTGATAAAGCCATAAAGGCCAAATAGTTGAATGTCCATGGCTCATTTGCTGGTTGACGGTTTT
>CAYWLT010000308.1:0-1470 GCA_964459295.1 uncultured Thermodesulfobacteriota bacterium | reverse complement strand
CCCTGACCCCTCTCCTCTCTTTACCCGATGCTCCTTATGGCCTCACCCGGCTTCATCCGCACGCAGTGTAACGCCGGGAGCAGGGTTCCAAAAAAACCGATAAGCACGGATAGCAGGATGCCGTACAGGGCAATCCGCAGATCGGGGTAAACATGCAGCGGTACCGTGGCCGGTATGGTGATGTGATACAGCCTGGGTATCACGCAGGCGAGCAGGACGCCGGCGAACCCTCCGCCGGCGGTTACCGCGATGGCCTCGGCGAGAACCAGGCTTACAATCTTCGTCCGGGAGAACCCCAGTACCCGCATCACGCCCAGCTCGGAGGTGCGTTCCCGGATGGATATGGCGATGCAGTTGGTGACCAGAAGAAAGGTCGATGCTATGGCCATGCATCCGACGAGCCTGAAGGCGATGAGAATAGCTTTGATTTTGTCGACGATGCTGTCCATGAAGCTTTTTTGGGTTATGGTGGTGATTTCCACCGGATAGTTATGGAAGGTATCCTCGAGTTGACGGCAGATCTGCGGAATGAGAAAGGGATCATCAACTTTGATATAGGTAAAGCTCACCCTTCCCCGGTTATTGAGGACGTCCTGGAGATAATCCAGGTTGGCATAGACAATGTAGGAGGCATTGCTTAGGCCGTGCACCCCGCCCCTGATGGTGAAGGGGATGTCCCTTACCCCGGTGCCTGATTTCAGTATGATCCGGTCGCCGATTTTCCAGTGATACTCCTCCATCAGGTAATACCCCACCAGCGCGGCTGATTTTTCCCGCGGCAGGTCGGACAGGTTCATGCCGTCAACCCGGGTAATATCCATAATCTCGCCCAGCTTTGCCGGGTTGATCCCCCAAACGTTAACAATTTTTGTTGATTGCTCGAAGTGGGTAAGGACCTGCAGGCAGGGGTTGGCATCGACCACATGCGGTATCTTTTTAATGGCCGTAATGTAGGATTCGGGCAAGTCATTGTGTTTCACGTCATAGCTTTCGCTGTAGGCGATGATGTTATTGGCGATACTGGGGCGGCACATGATCCGGTTCATGGATGAAAGAACGGTAAAGAGAAAAACAAAGAGAAACAGGGAGAAGGTGAGGCTGACAAAGACGAGAATGGTCCTGCGCCGGTTCCTCACGAGGTTCTTGCATAGCAACGGCAGGTACTTCATGGGCAACCTTCAAGAGATAATCATGCTTGCAGGCAATAGGTTCATTTATCAAGTGATCCGGAATATATGCAATTACTACCGGAGGATAAATGGCATCCTCTCTCCGCTGGGAGACTGTGTCATAATGTCATTCTGAGGCTGCAGCCGAAGAATCTCCATTTTCAACTCATTGATTCTATGAGATTCTTCACAGAGTTTATCCTGAGCGAAAAACGAAGATTCTTCGCGCAGCCTGCCCTGAGCGACAAATGGAGATTCTTCGCTTCGCTCGGAATGACACAGTGAAGGGCTCAGAATGACA
>CAYWLT010000307.1:0-3027 GCA_964459295.1 uncultured Thermodesulfobacteriota bacterium | reverse complement strand
AACATTCGCCCCGCATCTCCCGCACCTGGTTTCGTATCGCGGAAATTTTGTCCGGGTCGGCCACAGCTATTTTCTTTGACCCACTGACCGCTATGGCCTTCAGCTGCTTCGAGCCCATGAGCGAGCCAAATCCCCGGGAGCCATTACCTCCACCGTCGGTGGCTATGGTGCCGATACGGGAAGCGCTTTCAGCCCCCGGCCCGATGGTTAAGCAGCGTGTCTTCTCCCCCCACATCTCGCGCAGCAGCTGCCGGGTTGTACTGTTGGTGCATCCCCAGAGATGAGCAGCATCTTTCAGTTCCGCCGCCTCGTTGCTGATCGTGAGATAGAGCGGTTGAGATGCCCTTCCCGTCACCATGATACCGTCGTACCCGGCCCTCTTCAACTCGGCGGTGAAAGAACCCGCCAGGCTGGCGCTGTTGAAAATCTCGGGATACAGGGCGGGAGATTTGCCACAGATAACCAGCCTCGGGGCGCTCGGGGCCGGGGTTGCGGCCAGGGGACCGGTCATGAAGAGCAAGGGACTCTGCGGGTCATCAGCCGGCATTCCCGCCCTTGCCTCATCCCAGTACAGCTTCTCTCCAATCCCCATGCCGCCGATGAAGCGCTCGGCATAGTCGGCGGTTTCCACCGCGGTGATTTTCCGCTCGGACAGATCAACCTTCAGTATTTTCCCCGCCCAGCCGTATCGCGTGTTCATGTGATGCTCCTGTTCAGAGACACGTCATTCTGCGGCCCGACCGCGGAATCCGGTTTTTTTTATTGGATCCTGCGATCAAGTAGCAGGATGGCCTGCTACCGCCATCCCTATTCGGACGTGACGGAGCGCGTCCCTCCATCTTCCGACCTCTGACTGCTGACTCCTGAATTCCGACTTCCGTCTTCCGACTTCTGTCTTTTGATCCCGGTTAAAAAAGCCAGAATCGCCCGGTTTGCTTCCTCCGGCTTCTCTTCGAAAAAAAGATGTCCCGCGTTTGGTATGACCACCAGCCGTGATCCGCTGATCGGCCGCACCAGCTGTTCCTCGCACAGCGACGGAGGCACAAGATCATCCAGCTCTCCGGCTATCACCAGGGTTGGCACCTTGATGCGTCCGACCCGGGCGCGCGTGTCGGCGCTCAGGCCCGCTTCTGCCGCCCACTGAAAACCCCTGATATCATAGGTAGCGTCCATTTCACGCAATTTCTCCCGGGCGGCGTCAAAACGCGGCTTCTCGTTTTCCCGATAGGTGTTGCTGTAGACCCGGTGCATCATTTGCTCACAAACCTGAGCATGACCCATCTGTTCGATTGAATCAATGAAAAAACGGCCGGTATTCCGCATCTCGTCGCTCGGCCTGGCAAAGGAGCACATCAGGATGATGCTCCCGGTCATCCCGGGATACTTTATGGCAAACTCCTGAACCACCAGGCCGCCCAGCGATGCACCGATGAGATGGGTTTCGGTTATCCCCAGAGCGGCAAGAAGTCCTCGGATATCATCCGCCAGATGCTCGCAGGTATAGGGGCCGGGCGGCATGTCCGACTCTCCGACGCCCCGCGAATCGTACGCAATCACCTGATAGTGTTCAGCCAGCGCCTTCATTTGCAGCGCCATGCCCCGGTGGTCCCGGTCCAATCCCTGCACCAGGACAACGGCATCACCCCGCCCTTCCGTTGCATAGTAAAGGTGCAATCCCGTATCAATCTTGATCCGCGGCACCGCCGGCTCCTATGCAAGGGGTCAGGTCTCAATATTAAACATTACTTTCCCAAGCGGAACGGAACATTTGTTTAATATTGAGACCTGACCCCTTTTCCCACGGTCTGTGCAAAGAATTTACAGATCAATCGTAAACTTCTCCTTGAACGAGGGGATGACCACATCCCAGCCAAAGATTTGTTGTATATGGTCGGCCATAGCCGAAGCCGCCTCAGGCTCCCCGTGCACGACAAAAGTTTTAAGCGGCGGCCGGTTGAAGCCCATCAGCCATGCCAGCTCTTCTTTGTAATCGGCATGGGCGGAAAATCCGGAAATGCTTTCCACGGTTGCCCGGACCGGAACTATCTCCCCGTGGATCTTGACCATTTCCTTTCCTTCGACAATGGTCCTTCCCCGTGTTCCATGTGCCTGATAACCGATAAAGAGCACCGTGTTCCGTGAGTACGGAAGACGGTGTTTCATGTGGTGAAGGATGCGCCCGCCTTCAACCATGCCGCTGGCGGATATGATAATCCCCGACGCAACATTTTCATGCAGCCGCTTGGACTGCTCCTTGTCCCGGTAAAAGTGAAGATTGCCGGTCCTTAAGATTTGTTTCCCGTTCAGTTCAAGTACCTTGGCTGCCAGGTCATAATCTCCTTTTCTTTTTTCAAACACGGCAGTGGCGTCAATGGCCATGGGAGAATCAACGTAGACCGGAAGCACCGGAATGTGCCCTTGCTCCTCCAGTTCCCGGATACAGTACAGCAGTTCCTGCGTCCGGCCGACCGCAAATGAAGGGATGACCAGCACCCCGCCCCGCTGTCGGCTTTGGTTTATGACCCGGGCCAGCTCCTGCTCCGGAGGTTTTTGATCATGAAGGCGATTGCCGTAAGTGGATTCGACGATCAGGTAGTCCACCTCAAAAATCTGAGTCGGATTGCGTAAAATCGGGCGCGCCGGCCTGCCCAGATCGCCGCTGAAGAGCATCCGGCGGGCCTTTTCGCCCCTACCCGACTTTATATCAACCATGGCGGAGCCCAGGATGTGACCGGCATCCCTAAATTTGACCCGCAGCGAGTCCTCAAGAAACAGATCCTTGCCGTAGCAGACCGGCTCAAATCGCTTCAGCGACGCCCCGGCATCCTCCTGCGTATATAAGGGAAGCGCCGGTTTGTGTTTGCTAAAGCCTCTTTTATTTGCCCAGTAGGCATCTTCCTCCTGGAGGTGACCGCTGTCACGGAGCATTATGTTGCACAGATCGGCGGTGGCATAGGTGCAGTTGACAACGCCATCGAAGCCCTCTTTGCACAGACGGGGTAAATAGCCGCTGTGATCGATATGGGC
>CAYWLT010000306.1:0-3035 GCA_964459295.1 uncultured Thermodesulfobacteriota bacterium | reverse complement strand
AAGAATCCGTTTCCCGTCTATGAATATGATCTCGGCCGGGTACAAGCAGGCGACAGCTACCAGATCGGCATGGGCAGCGACGAAAACGGCTTCGGCGACTACTGGAACAAGGCCATTACCGAAATGCTTGTATTTAATGACAAGCTGTACGTGAGCACCGGCCTCAACTACGACCACGGCGCGCAGGTGTGGTGCTCGGAGGACGGAGACACCTGGCAGGTCACCGAACCGCCCAACAGCCTCGGCAACTATCACACCGGGGCGGACGGTTACGCCGATTCCAAGAAACCGGTGAGCAGCAGCATCAGCGACATCGCCGTATCCGACGTTGCAGGGCAACCCATGCTCTATGCGGGAGGAACCGGCACCGGCGGCCCCGCCGGTCCGGGCAATAAGGGCTCCTGCAGCCGCATGGCCGTGCTAACCGAATCGGGTTGGCGACTCATTGTAGACGCCGCGGTTGATGACAATGACACCGGCACCAATGAAAACGGCTTCGGCGACGGCATGGAATGTTCGATGACCAACGGGAATTACATGCCCTGGAGCATTCAGCAGTACCGGGATCGGTTGTATGCCGGCATCAATTCCCTGGGCGGCGCCAGGGTGCTCTATACACCCAACGGCAGTCCTGCAGACGGCAGCTGGTTTGTCAGCGTGGGCGCGGGCACCGCTTATCCCGTGGGGTTTGACGGCAAACTGGTGGACACCGACGACCCGATGCTGAAGGGGACCTGCCGCAACATCGCGGCCAATCTCTTTGTGTTCGATGACATGCTGTATGCCGGCGCCATCGCCCAGAAAAGTGAAAAGGCGCAGACCGGCACGCCGCTCTGGAAAACCACCGATGGAATCACCTGGGACCTGGTAACCGACAACAGCTTTGGACAAAATGCCGCGCTCGCCTTTGAGGGTTTTACCGTATTCAAAGGCGCCATGTACGTGGGCGTCAACATGGCATCCTCCTCCCAGTCCAGCGGCGCAGGCGCAACCATCTTCCGCCTGGCGCGGTAAACAACAGCTGGTCAGTACCCTCGATAAAGACAAGGAAGGGCGACCGGCCGGCCGCCCCTACTCTTTTTTAACCACGAAGCAAATTCTAAATCCTAAATCCCAAATCCTAAACAATGTCAAAACCCAAATATCAAATGTTCCAAACGCTGCCTAACAATGATGGTTGTCTTGTTGGAGTTTAGGTCATTTGAATTTGTTTGGGATTTAGAGCTTAGTGCTTAGGATTTGTTCTTCACCTGTCCCCTCACCCCCCCATGTACCGTTCCGCCACCTGCCGGAAGCCTGGAAGCGAGCGCTCGATCACCTCTTCCCCCACACAATAGGCAATTCGAAAAAAGCCCGGCGCGCCGAATCCCCGGCCGGGAACGGTCAGGATATTTTTTTCCTGCAATGCCCGGACAAATTCCACATCATCGATGGGCGTCTCCGGGAACATATAAAAGGCGCCCTCGGGCTTGACAAAACGGTAGCCGAAGGAGGCAAGGTTATCGCACAGGAGATCACGACGCCGACGGTAGGCGTCCACATCCACACATCCACCCTGAAGATGGGTTACCACCCGCTGCATGAGGGCGGGCGCGTTGACAAAGCCGAGGGTGCGGTTGCAGAAGACCAGCCCCTCGGTCAGATCGCGCAGCGGCTCGGCCGCCGGGCTGACCGCGATATAGCCGATGCGCTCCCCCGGAATGGAAAGCTCCTTGGAATAGGATGAACAGATGATGCTTTGAGAATATGCCTGGAACACGCTGGGAACCCGCCTGCCGTCATAGACCAGCTTGGCGTAGGGCTCATCCGATATCAGATAGATGAGCCTACCCATTTCTTTACCTTTCTGATCCAGCAGCTCTCCCAGACCGCGCACCTCGGACTCATCATAAATCCTGCCGGTGGGATTGTTGGGGGAATTGAGAATGAGGCACTTGGTGCGCGGGCAAATGGCGGCGGCGATGGCCGCCAGGTCCAGTGAAAAGTTCTTTCCGGTTTTGACCGGCACGCTGCATCCCCCGTGGTTGCCCACATAAAACAGGTACTCCACAAAATAGGGCGCTATAACAATAACCTCATCCCCCGGGTCCAGCAGGGTCTTGAGCACCACGTTAAGCGCGCCGCCCGCCCCGCAGGTCATCACCACCTCGTTCATGCTCAGAGAGACCCGGTGCTCTGCCGACAGGTAGCCGGCCACTGCCTCCCTGGTTTCCGGATAACCGGCATTAGGCATGTAGCCATGCCGCCCCGCCGTCACATCAGTGACCACCTTTTGCAGCAGCCGGATAAAAAGGGCCGGCGGTTCCAGGTCGGGATTGCCGAGGCTGAAATCGAATACATTGTCCTCCCCGTTCCGCCGCTTCAGCCGCACCCCCTCTTCAAACATCTTCCGAATCCAGCTTGACTGGTCCATGGATCCCTTGATCTGTAGCGAAATGGCCATGATCTTTCCTCCTACCCAATGCAGCCTGCGCCGCGCCTGATGTATCCGAACCGTACTCCGGTTGCCGGCGCCGACACCCGCCGGAATTGTCCGCCACCTTAACCAA
Source organism: uncultured Thermodesulfobacteriota bacterium (assembly GCA_964459295.1). Taxonomy (GTDB): domain Bacteria; phylum Desulfobacterota; class WTBG01; order WTBG01; family WTBG01; genus CAZWCD01. Next base: position 486 of record CAYWLT010000306.1, on the reverse strand, counting down.
GGGCCGGCAAAAAGTCAAACAAAAGAAGGGTTTAAAGTTATCGGCCTCAGTTGCCGATAAAACTAAGCGGCTGCATTATCAGTCAGCCGGCAGCAGTGTTGAGCGCTCCTTTCAGCATCAAAACGCAGGTTACCGCAATGCATGAAAAACCGGTCATCCTGGTAGTGGATGACGAGTATAACAACCGCAGCCTCATGGAGGACTTCCTAACTCCGCTGGGTTACAATGTTGTGCTGGCCCGGAACGGGGAAGAGGCACTTGCCAAAGTGGACGAGGAGTCCCCGGATGTGGTCCTCCTCGATGTGATGATGCCCGGGGTGGACGGCTTCACCGTTGCCCGCACCCTGAAAAGCCGGGAAGAAACCAAAACCATCCCCGTGGTCATGCTCACCGCCCTGATGGACCTGGGAAGCAGAATCAGGGCCTTCGAGCTGGGGGCGGATGATTTTTTCACCAAGCCGGTGGCCCTGATCGAGCTGAAGGCGC
>CAYWLT010000305.1:0-3090 GCA_964459295.1 uncultured Thermodesulfobacteriota bacterium | reverse complement strand
CAACGAAGCCTACATGAACACCGGCATCCAGCGCAGCAGCGCAACCCCCTTCGGGGCCATGACCACCACCTCGCCCCCGGGCAAGGTGAGCATCGGCCAGCGGACGCGGAAAAAGAACATGCCGGAGATAGCGGTTGCGCACCATATTCCCTATGTGGCCACGCTCAATCCCAGCTATCCCCGGGATCTTGCCGCCAAGGTGCAGAAGGCCAAGAGCATTCCCGGGGCCAAGTATCTGCACGCCTTCTCTCCATGTCCCACCGGATGGCGCTGCGCCACCGACCTCAGCATCGAGCTGGGACGGCTGGCGGTGGAGACGGGGATCTTTCCCCTGTACGAAGTGGAGAACGGCGCCTATCGCCTGACCAAGAAGCTGTCCAAGCTCAAACCGGTCAACGACTATCTGAAACTGCAGGGGCGATTCCGCCACCTCACCGACGACATACGCGAGCAGATTCAACAACAGGTGGATCGCGATTATCAGGCGCTGTTGAAAAAAGCCGGTGTTCCGATCACACAGGATGAATAGAGAACGCCCCCTGCCGGGGAGGCGTGCAGGAGATTATCCATGTCACAAGAACTGAAGAAAACCATCATCGATTTTATTGCCGGCTATCCCTATGCCAATCTGATTACCGTGGGACAGGATGGAACCCCCCGCGGCCGGATCATGGCGAACCTTCCGCTTGCGGATGATATGACTATATGGTATGCCACCGGGGCGCAGTCCCGGAAGGTGGCCGAGATTCAGAAGAACCCGGCGGTGAGCGTTTTTTACTACCGTCCTTCCGACCACAGCAGCGTTTCGGCCACGGGCACGGCGGTGATTGTGAAGGATGACGATGCCCGCAAAAGGATGTGGCGGGATGCCTGGAGCGCCTACTGGAAGGAAGGATATCGCGATCCCGCCTACTGCCTGATCAAGATCACCCCCAAAAGGATGGAGTACCTTGATTACCCCAAACACAAGCAGGAGACGATGGACCTGTAATCCGGTTGCGCGGTCGAGGCGGTTTCAAAATATAATCATAATAAAGGGTGCGCTCACACGCACCCTTTTGCATAAAGATACGACAGAATACTCCACAACTTTGTTGTGGAGGTGAATGGCATTCCCTCTCCCCTGGGAGAGGTTTACCCGCCTCTGGCGGCGCCGAAGGCGACCAGGGGTTAGGGGGAAATAATTTTATCACTCCCACCTTAATCCTCCCCCATCAAGGGGGGACGAGATTTTTTTTGTTTTTGATGCCCCGCATTTATGCGGCGCGGTTAATTCACTGGCAGGTTGTTGCAAGCGCCCATCTTATTTGTGGCGCATGAGGAAGGGGTTCTTGAGCTACAACCCATTTATTCGGACGCGACCGCGCGTGTCCCTCTATGTGAAACGGCGGTAATAAGGAGCCCTGTGCACACCGGACCGATCCATCTCTGCCAGCCCGACGGCGCGAAGTCATGCGGCGCCTGCTGCGGCCTCTACAACTGGGACAACCATTCGCGCGCCGCGCTGCAGTCGCTGTTGAACGGGCGGACCGATCTTTTCGCCTCCACGGCGCGCGACGGTGATTTTGACGGCTACCGGATCAGGGCGGAGCAGCTCGCCCCGGGCCCCAGGCTCTGTGAAACCATTTACAACTGCGAATTTCTGGGCTTCGTGGACGGCGGGCGCACCCGGGTCGGCTGCCTGCTCCATCCCGCGTGCAACCGGGGGGCTGATATGCGCGGCCGCTCCTTTTACGGCAGGGAACTCTGCGCCGATCATTATTGCATCGGATATACCTGCCTGCGCGCCATTGAACAGCGGGCGGTGGTCCTGTCGCTTGATGACTGGTATCTCTACGGGCTGGTCATAACCGATGTCGATCTGGTCACGTCATTTTTTGCCCATGCGGAGAACCGCATGGGTGACCGGGTGCGCTGCGATCGACTTGAGGATAAGGCCGTGCTTGAAGCCCTGCGGGGCTTTTTCATGCTGAAAGAGCACTGGAAGTTCTCCGCGAAAAGGAAGGTGCTGGGCAAATATTTTTTCTCGCAGGGAGAGTATTACACCGCGCGGATCGAATACGAAAAGCGCCTGGGAATCAGGCGCTCCCCCTTTGACCGAATCCTGGTAAGCCTTTCCTCGGAGTTTAGCCGGGCCGCGGAGGTCGAGGAAGCAGAGGCGATTATCGACGGGTACCTGCGCTGGTTTGTCGCGGCTTACGGTGCCGCCGGCGGAGGCGATTGATCCGCCGTCTCGCGGACGGCGATGAGCACAAAACCGGCGATCCGCCGGTCTTTTGCTATTCTGTGGGAGAGGTGTTCCATCGGCTCGTCCACGACCTTCTTGGCGATGGAACTGGCATGGCGGAAAAGCATGCTTCCATCCCCGGCCCTGATGATAAACCCCAGGTGGGAGGCAAAAATGCCCTCCTTGGCGGTGATGAGCACCAGGACTTCGCTTCCCTTCAGGCGCGCCGCCGTTGTCAGCAGGTGCCGGGCGGGAATGTAGCGGATGCTCATCCGCTGCGGCGGCGGCCAATCGCCGGCGTCGGCGCACCCCCGGGCGGCGGCAAACCCCCTCCGGTCAATGGTCTTGGTCATCACCCGGCAGGCCCTCCCCCCGACGTCGGCGGAGATGTCTTTCAGCAGCCACTGATTGCGGGGGAGCCAGTCAGCCATCACGAAGTGATGGCGCGCGGCGAAGCCGATGACGCCGGCTCGATACCTGATGCGCTGCAGGTTCCGGAAGGCCTCGTCATAATTTCGGGATATGGCCAGGGCGAGAATCTGTTCGCAGAAAGTGACGCAGTCCACCCTGCTCAGGTCGATGAGCGGGTCGGCGTCGCAGGCGGCGCCGCTTCCTTCCCCCAGGCTGTCGGCTGCATAGGGGGTGCCGAGCGCGCGTTCCGAGAGGTCGGCAATGCGTGAGGCGATGGTGCCGCCCGTCCTTGAAGCGGCCGCGATAACCTCATCAAGCTGCGGGAGGGTCAGCTGGTAGAGTTTTGCCTGGGGCAGTGCGTCGCGAGGGATGGGTTCAGGGCTGCCCGGCGCCGATTGCAGCAACAGGAGGAGCAGCATGCATGCCGCAAAGGGCTTGCGGGTGGGATGAAG
>CAYWLT010000304.1:0-3091 GCA_964459295.1 uncultured Thermodesulfobacteriota bacterium | reverse complement strand
CCCGCTACTTGACCATCGCCGCCATCCTGGCCCAGGATAAAATGGAAGAGCTGATAACACGCACCGTCGACCACCCCGACCTCGCCGACACCAACCCGGGGAACAACGGCAACCTGAAGCATGCAACCGATCCACTGCAGGCTGATCATGCGGAAGATCTCTTGATGACGGCGGATGAGGACACTGCAATCGCTTTCGACATGAAACGCGCCGCATACAAACGGTTCTGGAATGTCGCGGACAACACCCCCTGCGCCGGCAGAAAAACGGTGGCGGTCATCGTAACCTGGAAAGCGCGGCACAAGCGGGTTGCCGTCGCTTCGGTACTGTAAATGTTTAACACCCTAAAACTTATTGTGCGAGAACACTCAAAGGGGTTCACCCTGGTTGAGTTCATGATCGCCGTTACCGTGAGCAGCGCCCTGGCGGCCGGGGCATACAACCTGTTCATCGCGCAGAGACGCGCTTATTCAACGCAGGATGACCTGGCGCACATGTATCAGGCCATGAGAAGCAGCGAACAGAGCATGGTAAGGGAAATCAGGATGGCCGGATATAAGCTCAAGGGCGTCACCATTTGGGGGGATGTGGCCGGCGCGGATTTTACCGACGGGGAAAAAGAGGATGTGGAAGAGGCCGCGCCCGGCGCTTTCACCTTCACCGCCGATGTCGACGGCGACGGGGTCATGGAAACCGTGCGATACACCGTGAAAAACAATGAGCTGGTACGGCAAATATGGAGATGGGACACTGCCGCCAAGAGCTGGAGATCCGGGGGCGGCGCCCGCTCTATGGCAGTCAACGTGGAGGACCTGCGCATGAGCTACCTGATACTCGCGGATGACGACGGGATCGATAATGATCTGGATGACGATGGAGATTCAATCGCGGATGAACTGGGTGAGATGCTTTTATCCGACCGGCCAAGCAAAGCGGAACGGCGTTACCTGAGGGCGGTGAAGATAACCATGACCATGAAAGCGCCCCGGCCGGATAAACTTTATACCCATCCGCTACATGGCGACCATTACCGGAGATTGACCCTTTCCACAACCATAACCCCGAGAAACCTGGGGTTGTGAGATGGTTTCCCACCGGAGCATGAACCAATCATACACCGACACAAAAGCCTCATTGCACGAATCCGGCGCGCTCATGGTAACCGTCATGGTCATCATTGCCGCCCTGCTGCTTCTGGGTACACTGGCCATCGCCCTCGTGGTCACCGACCGCAACATATCCCGCAATCAGCGGATGGCCAAGGACGCGTTTTACCTGGCTGACGGGGGGCATCCATTGGCGGTCAGCATTATCGAAGAAATCATGCGGGAAGGAAGCGCAACCGTGCGGGGATTCAACACTGATCCGCACCTGAAAAACGAGGTCATGGGATATTACCCCGCCCAACCCTCCCTCAACGACCGGCTGACCGATTCCCCGGAATCATCGCCGGACATTCGTGGCAATCTCTGCAACCAGCCGCTGGCCCTTGATGTGGACCGTATCGCCACTACCCTTTTGAGCGGCGGGTCGGCGGAATTTGCCTCGGCGGGAGAGGGAACCGGCCTGGGCGGGACGGGAAGCACGAAGATACTGTTTCAGATCAGGAGCAGAGGCTGTCTGCGGGCCGGGGCATGCGCACAGGTGGTGAGTGAGTATAGAAGTATATGGTAACCGCCGCCTGTGCCGTCGCATACCACGGCTGATACCGTTGCCCTTCTCCGCTAATACCCTTTTCGCCGGTACGGCGAAGTTTGGAAAATGGCCCGATGAAAAAGATAATCTGTATCTTGCTGCTATCGTCTCTCGGCGCCCCCCTGACGCCGCGGGCGCAGACCTTAATCGACTACACCCACCATCCCATGACTGTCGCCCGTGAGATACCCCCCATCATTCTCATCGTGATGGACAACTCGGTCAGTATGAACCGGGCGGCATACGAAGGGGACTTCAACCCGGAGCGCACCTATGAAGGATACTTCAAACCTTCCGCCTCGTACGCCTATTCCGGCAGCGGATACTTCTACATAAACGAGACCGGGGGCTGGAACGGCAATTTTCTCAATTGGCTGACCATGCGGCGGATCGACATGGTGCGAAAGGCGCTGATCGGCGGCAAAACCGCGTCCGGCACCCGCGACAACAGCGGAGTCAGCCACCTTCTGGGAGAAGCAAACGGAGACGATGGCTACGTCATGGTAAAGCGCTACGCGGGCGGCGCCGGCCGGCTCTATCCGCCGCCGGAGCAGCTCGGGATGGACCCGGCATCGCCCGTTTACTTCGGACTGGCCGGGGGGGTGATCTGCTTGGGCAGCACCCCAGACCCGCTCACCGAATGCGTGCTGCAACTCACCATCCGGGTGGTTAAAGAGAGGATCCATGAACCGGACGACTTCCGGGCGGGTGAAATCAGCGGCCTCTTGCACGGCCTGGCCGGAAGGTCCCGTCTGGGATTGATGCTTTTTAACCAGGACGGGGAGGGAGGACGGATTGCCAATCCGGTCGGCGATGAGCTGCCGAACCTTGTCCGGACCATTGAAGACGCACCGTTCTCCACCTGGTCGCCCCTGGCGGAATCGCTGTTTGAGGCGGTACGCCATATAATGCAGATTCCGCCCGCCTATCCCCACACCCCGCCTGATTACTACCTGGGCGGTCACCATGATCCCTTCTTTTTTGAAGGGTTTCCGGAGATTGTTCCCTGTGCCCGATCGTTCATCATTCTGATCTCCGACGGCGAATCAACCCACGACCAGCAGATCCCCGAGAGCCCGCCCAATGGTGAAGCGGCACATCTGCGGGACTACGACGCGGACGGCAATGACCCCACGCTTGCCGCCGAGGAAGGCTCCGACTTCCTCGATGACATCGCGCTCTGGGCGCACACCAGCGATCTCAGGGCGGATGCGGAAAGCGACGGCGTGCAAACCATCACTCTTTTCACCATCTCCGCCTTCGGGTCCGTATCCTCCCTTTTGCGTGATGCCGCCAGAAACGGAGGTTTTATCGACACCAACGGCAACCGCCGACCCGATGCAACCGAAGAATGGGACAGGGATCGGGACGGGCTCCCCGATACCTGCTATGAGGC
>CAYWLT010000303.1:0-3135 GCA_964459295.1 uncultured Thermodesulfobacteriota bacterium | reverse complement strand
GGCGCTTTGCACCCGCCTGCCGAGAGAAAGGACGAACATGCTACGTTTGCGCAAGCTTGCATCGGTTGTATCTATGCTTGCAATCCTTGCCGTGGCAGGCGGCGCTGTAAGCGGCGCCACCACCCTGCATCTCCTGGGTGCGGGATGGGGCAAGCCCGAGGTGGCCGTCTTCATAAAAGATGCGGAGCGCCAGACGCGGCAGACGGTGATGGATGTTGAAGCGGCGGTGCGCGAATGGAACGAGGTGCTCGGGGAAATTGAAAATGCGCCCGTCTTCGCGTGGGCGGACGATGAGAAAAAAGCGGATGTGGTTGTCGTGTTGCGAACCGGCGGCGGGTATCCCCTGGGGCAAACGCTGACCCGGACAAACGGGCGGTCCCGCTGTGTGCTGGGAAGCGCGTATATCCAGCTGAATGCCGAGGTGCTCGGCCGGCGGATCAGCGGCGCGGGCATGCGCAGCGTGGCCCGGCATGAGCTCGGGCATGCGCTGGGATTGCGCCACAGCGATGATCCCTCCGACCTCATGTACCCGTTCTTTGACTGCGGTGAACTGCGCGCCGATGAGGACGTCATCATATCCGATTACGACCGGGAGGGCATCGAAGCCATCTACCCCCTTCAGAAGGATTGTTCCATACCCGATTTCCTTTTCTGGGATGAATGAGAACCCGCAGCCGCCGGAGTGACGCTGATCATGCCTGCACCGGCATCACCAGGGAATAAAATTTCCATCAGGCTGCTTCTCTGCCTGGCGGCGCTTGTCGCCGCGGCCTGTTTCGGCGTCTATCGGTACGCGGGCAATTCACTACCGCCCGGCGGTGATGCCTCCTCCCGGGGTGAAGGCGACGGCCCCTCGAGGAGCCCGGCAGAGGCGAATCAGGCGCTGGTCGCCCGGGTGCGCGAGCTGCAGGAGGAATTGCGCCTGACCGCACAGGAACGGGACCAGCTGAAGGAAGATAAGGCACAGCTGTTGTACATGGTGGAGAAGCTTGAGCGGCAATCGGTTAGAACATCAGCTGCGGGGCGGGAAGACGGCGTCAACGAAAAGGTCGTGCGTTCCTGGCTGGTCCGGATTTCCGAGCTTAGAAATGCCGGGGTTATTGAGAAAGCCGCATCAAGGGATGACTATGTGAAAGAGGTGAACGATGTGATTCGGGGGCTGAAAGAGGATTTTGCCGACGATGCCTTTATCATGGGGATCGGGTATGTAAAAACCTCCTCCCGACTAAAAAGCGACGTAAGCGCGGCGCAGGGAAAGCTGGATGACATCATCAGGTATCTGCGGGCTTACAAGCATGATACTGATTAGTTTCGTGGTGGATTTAATTCGAAGATAGCGTATGGGGAGGGACGCGCTCGGTCGCGTCCTTTTGCTATGCACGGCCTCGACGGAGCGTGGACCTCCCTCATTAACCGATCATCCTGCGACTTGATCGCAGGATTCAATCAAAAAAAGGAGCTGGATTCTGCGGTCGAGCCGCAGAATGGCTTTTCAGTAGAATTAAGGGTGCCTCTAAAAATAGGATTTTCAGACAAATCTCCGATTGTAACTTATTGATTTTCCAGATTGCCATGTAGAGCAAAATTGAATTATTAGAGGTACCCTTAAATTTTAGGGCATGGTGGTGCCTCCAGGAATCATCATGGATATTTGTTGCGAGTAAAAACCCCCTCTGCCGGTCTAGGAGAGGGGGTCGCATTTTCATAAATCTTCAATTTTCCCGCTTCGCGACGGACTGATAAGATTCGGTTTTTTATTTCCCCTTCTTCAGCTCTTCGTCGATCATATCGGAAAGACCCTGCACCGAGCGGTCCTTCACTACTCTTCCATTAAGAAACATCGCCGGCACGCCCCGCACATTAATTTTCATGCCCAGCTGACGATCTTCATCAATCTGTTTTTTAAGCGCCGGATCGTTGAGAGCGGCATTGAATTTTGTCATGTCCAGGCCGGTGGTTTCCGCCTGCTTCTTGATGTTTTCATCGCTTAAGTTCTGAAAATCGCTGAAAAGGGCCTTGCTCATCTCCTGGTATTTGTTCTGCTTTGCCGCGGCAAGGGCCGCGAGCGAGGCCTTCTCCGCGAAACGGTGCATGGGGAGGGGAAAGTGCTTGATGATCAGATTGACATCGGTGGGACGCTGCTTGAGCAACTGCTCAAGTACAGGATAAATCCTGCTGCAGTAGGGTCACTGGTAGTCAAGAAAGGCGTAAAGCGTGACCGGCGCGGCGGCCTTGCCGATAACCGGCGATGTGCCCTTGGGAATATCATACACCTGGGAAATTTGAATGATGGAGAGCTGCTTTCCCGCTCCCTGGGTGAGGAAAAGCTGTTCTCCGTCGGGTGAAAGAGCCAGCTGCGAGAAGTCCCCGGTGAGGGGAATGACTGACGTCACCTTGTTTTCCACCAGCGAGTAAACCTGCACGCTTTTGCTGCAGAGAATGTAAGCGGTGGTTCCCTCGCGCGAAATCTCCACATCGCGGGGGGTATCGTCAAGCGGTATGTTCTTCAGGATGGACCATTCAATTTTTGCCCGAGCATTTGGAAGGTTGCAGAAAAGCACGATCAATGCGCATAACACCATGAACAGCCTGCAGCGAAACGTTTTCATACCATCTCCTTTCTTTGGAATATAGTGAGGAACGGGTGAACACCCATCAAGCGTCGCAATCCTAAGCGAAATATGCGTTTCTGTCAATCGATAGTTGGGTGCTTTCCACCGTCCGTGGATTTCGGTCCACGAATGAAAAATTCTAAAATAAGGTTGACGGATGCGCCATAAAGGAGGATAAACATGAGGAAGAATGAAAAATCGGGGCGGGAGCGCCGCAGCGGTGGCGCTCGGGTTTAATCAGCATTTGCAGGGAAGAGGGCACGGAGGCATGGAAAGCGCACGGATGGAAGAAAGGGCGGAATCAGTCAGGATTCCCACAAACCTGAAGGCCAGGTATTTTTTTAAAAACGAGCAATTTCCGGGAAGGGATTTCACTGTAATTAATATCAGTCTCAATGGGGCCGGCCGGGCTTTTTATGCGGGTGAAACCATGCAGAAGGATTCAAGGCGTTCCGTTAAGGTGTTTGCGCTGGGGGGGAAGGCAACCATCACCGTGGTCGGGTTGTTCAGCTGGGTGAAGGCG
>CAYWLT010000302.1:0-3153 GCA_964459295.1 uncultured Thermodesulfobacteriota bacterium | reverse complement strand
CAGATAGGTCACCAGGATCTCCACGTTCAGCCGGCTCCGGGCGAAGAGGATGGTCTGTATGCCGCCGGAGAGAAACTGCCGCGCGATGCGCGTCGCTTCGTGGATCACCGAGCGCCGGATGCCCAGCTGTTGATTAACCACCGGCGGATTGTAAAAGATGAAATGTTTTGTTTCCCGGGGCGCCCCGTTGCGGTCGATCAGCCGCACCGGCTGCCCGATGATCTTCTCCGCCAGTTCCCGGGGATTGGCTATGGTGGCGGAGCAGCAGATGAACTGCGGCCGGGCGTGGTAGAAGGCGCAGATGCGCTTGAGGCGGCGGATGACGTTTGCCAGGTGGCTGCCGAAAACGCCGCGGTAGTGATGCACCTCGTCGATCACCACGTAGCGCAGACGCTCAAACAGCTTTACCCACCGGGTATGGTGGGGCAAAATGCCCCGGTGCAGCATGTCGGGATTGGTCACCACGATGTGCCCGGCGGCGCGGATGGTGGTGCGCACCCCCGGAGGGGTATCGCCGTCAAAGGTGTAGGTTTTGATGTCCTCCTCAAGCAGATCAATTATTTCCTGCAGCTCAACCACCTGGTCCTGGGAAAGCGCCTTGGTGGGAAACAGGTAGAGCGCCCGCGCCGCCGCATCTTCCAGTATGGTCTGGAGCACCGGCAGGTTGTAGCAGAGGGTTTTCCCCGACGCCGTGGGGGTAACCACCACCACATTCTCTCCCGAGCGCACCGACCGGCAGGCCTCCTCCTGGTGGCGGTACAGCTTTTTGTATCCCAAGCCGGAAAGCACCGCTTGCAGCTTCGAGGAAATATCTCCGGGATAATCACGGTACTGTGCCGCCGCCGGCTCGATTTCCTTCCAGTGGGCCACCTGCTTCATAAAATTCCGGTCCTTCCTCAATTGGTCAAGGACGGCCGCCAGTTCCCGGCGGGGAAATTCAAGAATGGTCATGGATTTTTCATCACCTTTCACTCAATATTATCTTTCAAAAGATCCTTGCGTGAGATACGATGAGTCGTTCAATCTCAAGGGAATCTCTAATTGTTCATTTTCTTGTCATTCCCCGACTTGATCGTGGAATCCATACAGTTGATTTTTCCAGATTCCCGCTTTCGCGGGAAGGAGGGAGAGAGGTTGTATGGTGAATTTTTAGAGGTGCCCTTCACCGCTAACTCACGACCCTTCAAGCCAATCGGCGCAAAAGATTATAAACAAGCCGTTTTCGCATCGCGGATGATTATAGCCGAAGGCGGTGACCGGGATGGTCACGGGAGGAAATTATTTTGATGGAAGAACCGGCATTGCAAACTCATCACCCCAACCGGATTGCAACCACCCATGACCGATACGCACAACCCCGCAAGTAATACGGTTTCAATTCTGACGCCCACCCTTATCATGGCGGCCAAGAACTTCCTGATTTTTTCCATTCTCTTTTACCTGCCGCTTTACTTCGCCGGGCTGGGCTTCTCCGGACTGCAGATAGGTTTTCTCATCTCACTTTTCGCCATTACCTCGCTTTGCTCTTCTTTTCTGGTGGGTCTTTTAAGCGACCGGCTGTCGCTGCGCTATCTCTCCGCATGCAGTTTTATCCTGCTCATTATCTGCTTTATCTCCCTGAGCAGGGCGGATCATTTCTGGGTCATCGCCGTATGTTTGTTTATCGGGGGGCTGGGCAATAACATCGCCGATCTTTCCATGACCAGCTTTGTGTTGAAAGTGAGCGATCGCAAGGAAGGCGGCATCCGGATCGGTATTTTTAACGGCATGAAACAGCTGGCCTCCGGCCTCGGGGCGCTCAGCGTGGGGTTGTTAATCGCGCAATTGCCCTTTCAGCAAGTCTTCTTTTTGCTGGGCTGTGCATTTTTCCTCCCCATGCTTCTGGCCCTGCTGCTTAAGCAAATCAGCACCTTCCGCTATTCCCTGGGTCATTACCGGGGCGACCTCAGGAAAAGGGAGATCGTCAGCTTCCTCATCCTGATTTTTGTCTTTACCCTTCACTGGGGAGCGGAAGGCACCTTCTATTCTCTGCTGCTGAAAGAGCGCTTCATGCTCTCCCAGCGTGCGATAGCCCTTTTTATGGGATCGATATGGATTCTGTTTGCTGTTTTTATATATGGCATCAGCCGGGTCATCAAGGAATCAACACCGCTGCATCGGATCATCTATCCCGGATTGATACTTTCGGGAACGGGACATATACTGTTCACCTGTCCCCTGCTTCCCCTCTCCTATCTCTTCAGGCTGGTTCATGAATGCGGCGATGCGGCATTCGAGATGTATCTCCTGGTGGGGATTCACCGTTATTTTCCCCTGGAACGGGTGGGCGGAACCACCGGGGCTGTATTAACCGTTACCCTGGCCGGCAGGCTCCTGGGTTCCCTTATCTTCGGTCCCCTGGGCGATCAGCTGGGCTACCACTATCCCTTTATCCTGTCAGGCATACTTACTCTTCTCTGTCTCCCCCTGGTTAATAACGGCAGGCGCTAACCGGCGCCGGTGCGAGCGATGGTTTATTTATAGTGGGCCATGCGGCTGTGACGAAGGCCGTAAGAGAAATAGATGGCCAGCCCGGCGATGAGCCACGCGGCAAAGCGGATCCAGGTCAGGCGGGGCAGAGAAAGCATCAACCCGGCGCAGAAGCTGATGCCCAGGAGCGGCACCCAGGGAACCAGGGGGCATTTAAATGACCGCTTGATCTCGGGGTGGGAATAACGCAGGACCACAATCCCTCCGCAGACGATGCAGAATGCAAAGAGCGTGCCGATATTGCATAGCTCCGCCGCCGTACCGATATCGAGAAAACCCGCGAAGCAGCTCACCACCAGACCGGTCAATATCTGCGACACGTAAGGGGTGCGGTAACGGGGATGCACTTTGGAGATCCAGGGCCAGAGCAGGCCGTCCCGCGACATGGAAAAGAAGATGCGTGGCTGACCCAGCAGCATCACCAGCAGCACGCTGGTTATGCCGGACACGGCGCCCACCGACACCAGGGTCGACCCCCAGGTGCATCCGATAAGATTCAGCGCATGCGCCAGCGGCGCCGGATGATTGAGTTCCTTGTACGATGCAATGCCGGACAACACGCCCCCTACCACGCTGTACAGCGGCTGGCAGACCGCCCAGGACACCGCGTCCCTTCCAGTCGGG
>CAYWLT010000301.1:0-3178 GCA_964459295.1 uncultured Thermodesulfobacteriota bacterium | reverse complement strand
TTACTTCCTTGAGGCCCATGTAAAATGGCCGTTTGAGCACGATTTCCCGGAGGGTTTCATTGGACCTGCGTCCCTGCTCCTGGCGCGAAGAGCCCATGGTGAAGGGAGCGGGGCGAACCAGGATCAGGGGATATCCGTTGCCGGCATTGATCAGCGTCGCCGCGCCCGCGGTTTTGACCGCGGTTTTTTGCAGAGATACGGCTATCTCCCGGGGAAAGCCGGGCTGGGGGGTTAGCTCGGTGCGGTAGGGTTCATATCCCTCTTTGGCTATCCTGATTTTCTGCGGCAGGGCATTGAGGGTGAGACTTTCGGGAACGGTGCCTTGCGGTGTGTCGTTGATGAAAAGTTCTGCATTCGCCGGGGTCACTTTGAAATAAACGGTACCGGTGATTGGTTTCAATTCAATACTGAGCTCCCGGACTTCTTCACTGGCCACCCTTATCCGTTGTTCGGTTTTTTCATAGCCGGCCTTTGAGACGTACAGCGTGTGATCCGTATCCGGCTGGAGGGGGATGCTAACGGGCGTCCGCCCGAAGAAGGCTTTATCAAGAGACACGTTGGCCCCGGGCGGCTTTGTCTGCAGCCTGATTATTCCGTCAGCCGGGAGGAGTGTGATGGCATCCAAAACCTGCCGCTCGCCCTCATTTACTTCCAGGCGCGACGCCCATCGCTTGTAATGGGGGGCGCTTATTTCCAGCTGATAGGTCCGCGCGGCAAGCTGTAACTGCAAGGGAGTTTTCCCCCGAGCGGTTCCGTCAACGGCCACCTCTGCGCCCGGAGGGATTGAATCGACCGTGATTTCCGCCCAACCCGGTACCAGTGCCGCGTTCACCGTCTGCCGGATGCCCATTCCTTCAACCTCCAGAGAGGTTTTCAAGTCCAGGTACCCGTCGGCCCTGATCAACAGCTCCAGGGGGCCCGGCGCTACTTCAATGTCCGTGAGGGGGGCGAATCCCGTTTTAACTCCGTCAAGATAAACCGCCGCTCCCTCAATGGGCCGGGCGGAATCATCCCGGGCATGAGCGGTTATGGACAGGCGGCCGGGAAGTTTTTCCATCGCGGCGGTCAGCTTCTGGTTTGATTCCCCGGTCACGGACAGGGGCAGATCAAGGGGTTTGTAGCCGGATTTGGCGGCGCGCACCGTATAACTTCCCGGCCGCAGGAGGTAATTGCCGCCCAGGTGAAAGCTGAAGAGCAAGCCTTTGACGGAGATTCGATCCGGTTCCGGATTTATCCGGATAGATACCTGCTGCGCGGTAAAGACAAAAATGACTGCGTACAGGCAGAATAACAGCAGGCACGCAAGAATGCCGATAAACAGCCACCGGACCCGGGTCAGCCCGCCGCGCGGACGGAAGGAGTCGCCCGGCCTGAAAGGGATAGGCTCAATAATTTGTTCCCCTGGGGGATCTTGAGCAGCGTTCATATTTTTTCATTGCAGGCGACAGTTAGGTGCAGGGCGGTGCTGTCGGGCCTGATGGAGAGTGTGTGGCGCACGTCCTTGTAGCCGGCACGGGATCCGGTGACGGTGTACGTCCCGGGGCGAAGGTCCAGTTTCCTGCTTTGAAAACGACCCAGCTTGCCCACCCTGTAGACCGCCACCTCGGTCATTCCGTCGGACACGAGGATTACGGCGATGGTTGTTCGCGCGGCGGTGACAAGGGAATCAAGGCCGGTTATGAGCCGGCTTAGCCGGGAGCCCCGTGGTTCCGCGCGGCGCGCCTCATCCAGGAGCGCAATCGCCCGGTTCAGCGATTGGTCGATTTCCAGCAGGGATGGCTGCGCAAGGTAGTTTTTTATCCCCTCTTCCAGCTTCCTGCGTTTGAGGGCCCGCTCTTTGCCCTGCAGGGCGAACTGAATGGATCCGTCCAGGGTGAGCACGTCTTGATAGGCGTCGAGCGCCTGCTCCCAATCCTCGGACTGCTCGGCGGCGTCCGCCCTTGTTCTCAGTTCTTCAATGCGCATTCGCTTCAGGGCGGCGTCCGCCTGAGCGAGCGCGTCCCTGACCTCCGGGGAATCAGGCCTAATTACGCGGGCCTTAAGCAGCAGCGCCCGCGCCTGCCGGTAATTGTTTTCATGCAGCGCGGTTATGCCCCCGGCCATTAATTCGTCAAACTGGCGGGAGGCGATCAGGCCGGCGACGCGGGCGCTGCCCGCCTCGGCCGCTTCCGATGCGGGATCCAGACGGACTGCCTCCTCGTAGTCCTCGAGGGCACGGGAAAGGCGGCTATCCGCCTCATGTCGAGCGGCTGACCGGACCAGTTGCACAACCCTCTCGCAGTTTTTAGCTCGTTCAAGATCGCGCAGGACCGCGGGATTGCCGGGTTCTATGGTGAGGGCGAGCCTGAAGAAACGCTCGGCGTCTTTTCCATTCCCTTCCGCGATGGCGCGCCGGCCCTGATCGAGCATGTCATGCAGAACGGCGGGCATGCCTTCCTTCAGGCTGAGCGCCGCCGCTGACGCCCGAGCGTAGCCCGCCGCGGCGTCGGCGTACGCCTCCTGCATCAGTGAGGCATCGGCAGCCCGGCTCAGCTCCAGCAATTGTTGATAGGGATCTCCTCCCCACTCCGCCGCACCTTTGGAGTCGAGCTCTTTTTTGATTTTCAGAAAATCGGCAAGTTTTTGTTCCGAGTATTCCTTTGCCCGCCCCGCATCCTGTGCCTGTTCGTCGCCTCGGGAAGTGTCGTGGGGCGGAATGCTTGCCGGCTGGGCCTGCGGTTTTACTTCAGATACCGGTTGTTGATTTCGCACTGCATCGGGGGCGAGGGGTTTTTTTGAGAGGTAGCTGAACAGCCAGAGACCCCCGGCGATGAGAATCACCAGGGCCAATATGACTGCGGCGTAAGGTTGGACGGACTTTTCCCTGCCGTCGGAACTGGCGTGTCCTTCTTTTCCCGCGGTCACTCTGAGCGGCGTGATAATGGTATCGCGGGGATCTGAAGATTTGGTATCCTTTGGGTCATGCATGTGTGTTCACGTTGGAAGGAGTAATCTGCGATGTGCGATGTGAGATGTGAGATGTGTGATAAAACAATCCTGCCTCATCAATTGTTGCTCTTTGTATCAAATTGCAGGTCTAATATCCCGCCTCGCCCATTCCGGGGTTTCACCTCACATCTTCTAGTTTACATCGCAGATCCCGCTTCTTGTTTTGCATCGCATATCCCGGATCGCACAT
>CAYWLT010000300.1:0-3196 GCA_964459295.1 uncultured Thermodesulfobacteriota bacterium | reverse complement strand
ACCGGGAACCCGAGCCGGTCAAGCTCGAGAAATGAAAGCTTGGTGTTGATGGCAAAGTAGTCTCCCGGGATGAGGACGGAAGACGCGATCAGCGCGATCAGGGCGACAAACCCTTCCACCAGCATGGCCCCGTAGCCGATTGCCAGCGCCTGCGATTCCTTCTCAATCATCTTGGGCGTCGTGCCCGAAGCGATGAGCGAGTGAAAACCGGAGATGGCGCCGCAGGCAATGGTGATGAAGAGAAAGGGAAACAGCTTTCCCGGGATGATCGGTCCTCCGCCCTGCGCGAACCGGGTGAGCGGCGCCATCTGCAGTTCGGGAGAAACAAAGAGCACCCCGATGACCAGAAGGATGACCACTCCTATTTTCATGAAAGAGGAAAGGTAATCCCGCGGGGTCAGCAGGAGCCAGACCGGCAGCACCGATGCGGAAAAACCGTAGAGGGCGAGCAGCAAGGTGAGGGTGTCTTTGTCATGGTTGAAGAAATGGGCGCAGCTGCTGGAGATGATGCCCCGGCCTAAAATCACCGTCAGGATGAGCAGGGTGAAGCCGACAAGGGAAATGATGCCGAGTTGTCCGTGCTCGGCTTTTTTCATGGACACGCCCATGCCCATGGCAATGGGAATGGTCATGGCGATGATGAAGGTCCCCCAGGGGTTGTGAAAAAGGGAATTGATCACCGCCAGCCCCAAGCCGGCGATGGCCACGATGATTATGAAAAGCAGCGCAATCAGCGTTGCGCCGCCCACCAGCGGGCCCACCTCTTCCCGGGCGATTTGGGCGAGTGATTTGCCGTCCCTTCGCATGGAGGCGGCCAGCACGGTAATGTCGTGCACGCCGCCCGCGACCACCGCCCCGATTAAGATCCAGAGAAACCCGGGCAGGTAACCGAACTGGGTGGCCAGCACCGGGCCGATCAAAGGGCCGGCGCCGGCGATGGCCGCGAAGTGATGGCCGAAGAGAACCCACTTGTTGGTGGGATAGAAGTTTCTGCCGTCATTAAGCCGGTAGGCGGGGGTGATGACGTCATCATTAAAGGTTACTACCTTGGCGGCGAGAAACGCCCCGTAGAACCGGTAGGCGATGGCATAGAAGGTCGCGGCGGCTACGATGATCCAGATGGCGTTGATCTTTTCCCCGGGGTTTATCATCCCGGTAACGACGGCAAAAGACAGGGCAAACAGTAAAGAAGCGGCAATCCAGATGACCGGCGCAATTTTTTTCATCGAAGAACTTCTCCCGGCTGGGGATGTGTTAGCAAGAGGCAGGGTAGCTTCTCAGCAGGCAAACTCTTTTGGAGGGAAGCGCTCCGTTGCGTCCGCGCATTATTTAAAAGGCCATACTCGGTCATGACCGTCTTGCCTGAAGCGTTCAAGGCGGCAATCAAGGCAAAGGGCTTCACCCGCCTGCTAGTAGCCCATTTTTTGCATCTGCTGCACCGTCCAGAAATTATCCGGAATCGGCAGGCCTATTTCTATTACCCTGTCCTTGCCGGGGTTGCCCCGCTTTTTCTGCATATCTATTGAATGCAGTTCGACGCAGTGGGGCTGAATAATTCCCTGAACGCTCTTTACCATTTCCGTGTGATAAAAGAATTGCCTCCACAACACGCCCTGCCGGTCCCAGGCAACCTTCTGCAAACATCGCCACATCTCGGGGTCGATATATAAGATTTCTTTGCTATAGGAACTGTTGGGGTCTTTGTAGTGGGCTTCCACCACGAAGGCATTGATCCGCTCCAACTGCTGGCCGCTCCAGACTACATGTCCGTTTTTTCTGGAATATTTACTTACATCGACATGGCGTCCGAGCAGCATTTCCCTCCTGCCGACAAGCTTCCAGTTTTTTACATTGATATGGCTGTTCCAGCCATTTTCATCATCCGGAAGCATCTCGGTTCCGTGCAAGGTGTCAAGCTTCCAGGTTATGCCCAGCCGGCGCAGCCTGCGGAACATAGCTACCCACGACCAAAGATCCTCAGGTTTCCCCACATCAAGGTAGAGGAGTTCCATCATCATCAAACCCTTGATGTCCGCGGGTTCAACCAACAATGAGAGTATTCCCTTGCGTATCCCTTTGTTGTTACCCGGCTTCAGGGGAAGGGGCGGGACATCCAGCCGGCCGGTAAAGTAATCAACCGTCTTGTTCTCAATCGTTTGTTTTTCCACCCTGGTCCTGGTGTTGATGAGTGCTGATTCCCGCTTGTATGATTTGGTATCGCCGTGGGTCACCGAATCGAGGTTCCAGGCGATTTCCAACCCTGATGCGGGGAAAGGGAAGGGGAACCCGGCTGTTTCACCCGTGTCCCAGCCGGAGAGAAATTCATCGGGGCCTATCCCTCCCTTCCAGTAGGCCTTGCGGGGTGCATTGTCCAACCGCGCGTGTGGCGCGTATTTCCTGGTGGCGGCAATCTGTCCCGGCGTCGGCAGCACCTGTTCATAAGGAATAATGCTAAACCAAAGCTCGTCGGCTCCCCAGTTTTCAGGATTTTTGTATACCTGGTAATACTCCTCCGACAGAAAAGCTTTGACCTGGTCAATGGAATCCTGGTTGATCCGTTGCCCCGCCCAGGTCCTCTCCCAGTTCCGAAGTTCATTGAGTTTCTCCCCCTGATAACAGGGCAGCGGCCAGTTTTTCAACTCCTCCTCGGTTACCGAAGCCTGGCAACAGTACCGGGTATTCAAGGCGAGGGCGAGCACGAAGACACTGACAAAACCGACGGGGACAAGAATCCTCATCACGCTTCGCATAGGAGTACCTCATAACGGTTTCATACAGGCTCGAATCTGAGATTTTTCTCTCAGATGTAATTATGACAGGTAGGTGCGGATGTAAGGCGCTCATGCATTGTTCATGGTGAACAACTTTAAAAAGCTGGTATCTGGCTGTACAGGCATTAATTTCTTATACCATATTATTTGTCGGGCGAAAAGTGTTAATAGAAGCATCGGAGACGACCATTGACGATGGAGGGCCTTGCTTTGTATTGGCCCTCCATATAAAGGGAACCTCTACTTATTCATTTTCTTGCCATTCCCCGACGTGATCGGGGAATCCATATAGGTAATTTTTACGGATTTCGGCTTTCGCGGGAATGGCAGAGAGAAGTTGTATGGTGGATTTTTCGAGGGGTCCTATAATTTAAGGGCACCTCTAAAAATTCATTTTTTTGAGGTGAAAATACGGTTTATTGAAT
>CAYWLT010000299.1:0-3202 GCA_964459295.1 uncultured Thermodesulfobacteriota bacterium | reverse complement strand
TTTTTGACGGAGAGTCACCCATCGGCAAGCAGGTGAGGATACAGAACGTGTTGTTTAGGGTGATCGGCGTTCTTTCCCCCAAAGGGGCGAATATGATGGGCATGGACCAGGACGATATTCTCCTGGCGCCGTGGACAACCATCAAGTACCGGGTGGTGGGAACGTCGGCGGGCGCGGTCAACCAGAGCAGCGCCTCCTCCGGCTCAGCCACTGCGTCGGCGGTGAATTCCCTCAGCAAACTGTATCCCGCCGCCTCGCTTAACCTGTACCCCCTGCCCTCCGCAACCCAGGCCGCCAACACCCCGCTGCCGGTGCGCTTTACCAACGTCGATCAGATTTTAGCGGCGGCAGAATTCTCGGATGAGATGGGCCTGGCCATCAGGCAGATAACCGAGCTGCTGCGGCAGCGCCACCGGATCCGTCAGGGCGAGGCGGATGACTTCAGCATCAGGGATATGACCGAAATGTCCAAAACCCTCTCTTCCACGGCGGCGCTGATGACCAACCTTTTGCTGAGCGTGGCCCTGATTTCCCTGGTGGTGGGCGGCGTGGGAATCATGAACATCATGCTGGTTTCGGTGACGGAACGAACCCGGGAAATCGGTCTGCGCATGGCAGTCGGCGCGCGGGCGCGGGACATTCTCAGGCAGTTTTTGGTGGAAGCGGTTTCGCTCTGCCTTGCCGGCGGGGCCATCGGCATTGTGGCCGGCTGCGGCTTCTCCTACCTGGTTACCCTGGTGCTGCGCTGGCCGACGGTGTCGTCACTGCCGGCAATCCTGGCGTCGGTTATCGTATCCGCCGGCGTGGGCATCCTCTTCGGATTTTACCCGGCATGGAAGGCCTCCAAGCTGGATCCCATCGAAGCGCTCCGCTACGAGTGAAGCATAATCCCAGGTGGAGGATACTGCCATTTACCTTATAACGCTTTGTAAACCTTTGTGCCGGCTGCTGCTCACGCTTGCCTTGTGCCTGTTGATCGCTCACGGCTGCACCGTAGGCCCCGACTTCCGGCCAACCCTGACGCGGATGCCGGCCGCGTGGACCGGGCCCACCGGGCAGATGAGTTTTGATGAATCACGCCGGGCGGAACTGCTGCACTGGTGGACCACCTTCAATGATGCCGTGCTCACCTCCCTGGTGCAGCGAGCGATGCAATCGAACCTGGACCTGCTGCAGGCTCAGGCCCGCATCCGGCAGGCGCGGGCGGCCAGGGGCGTCGCCTTCGCCGGACTGTGGCCGTTCACCGATGCGACCGCGTCGTTTTCCCGCAGCCACTCCGTCGGATCATCGTCCTTGGGAACGGTGGGGATAATGAATAATCTTTATCGCACCGGCCTGGATGCGGCGTGGGAGGCCGATATCTTCGGAGGCCTGCGCCGTACCGTCGAGACCGCCGATGCCGACCTGCAGACCGCGGTTGAAGCGTATGGCGGCATCCAGGTGACCCTCGCCGGCGAAGTGGCGCTCAACTACATTGACCTGCGCACCTTTCAGCAGGAGATCGTCATTGCCCGCGACAACCTGGAGGCGCAGCAGCGCACCGCGGTGATAACCGGCAAGCGGTTCGAGGCGGGGCTGGTGAGCGCCCTGGATGTTGCCAATGCCGACGCGCAGGTAGCAACCACCACCTCCCTGATTCCGGTTCTGGAAACCTCCGCCCGGCAGGCAATCTATAATCTCAGCGTGCTGCTCGGGCTGGAACCCGCCGCCCTGATTGAGGAGCTGTCGCAGACTGTTTCCATTCCCGGCGATCCCCCGGCAATACCCATGCTCCTGCCCTCTGACCTGCTGCTCCGCCGCCCCGACATCAGGCAGGCGGAGGCGCAGATTCACGGCGCCACCGCCCGCATCGGGGTGGCCACCGCCGATCTCTTCCCAAAGTTCAATCTCACCGGCTCGTACGGTTTTCAGGGTGATGAAAGCGGAGAATGGATAAAGCGAGCCAACCGCACCTGGTCGTTCGGTCCCTCGGTGAATTGGAATATCTTCGATGCCGGACGCATCCGCTTCAACATCGCGTTGCAGAAGGCCATTCAGGAGGAGACGCTCCACGCCTACGAAAAGACGGTGCTGACGGCACTGCAGGAGGTTGAAAATGCGCTGATTGCCTATGCCAAGGAACAGGAGCGACGAATCGCTTTAATAGACGCGGTTTCCGCCAATCGCAAGGCAGTGGAACTGTCGACCAAGCTCTACACCGAAGGCCTGACCGATTTCCTTAATGTGCTTTCAGCTCAGCGGGCGCTGTTTGCCGCGGAAGACACCCTGGCACTGAGCACCAGAAACCTCTCCGCCGATCTGGTGGCGCTCTACAAGGCGCTGGGCGGCGGGTGGGAGAACCAATAGGCGGGTGCATCACGCAGCATGAACATAGATATTTTCTGCATAAGGATTGCCCCCTCACCCCAAACGATCATTTCATTGCCTTTCGTCCCATGGGCCATATCATCGAGGCACACCATTTACGGAAGGAGTTCGGCAGCGTCATTGCCGTTGACGACATCTCCTTTAACGTCCCGGCCGGAGAGTGCTTCGGCATTTTGGGACCGAACGGCGCGGGGAAGACATCCACCGTCCGCATGATTTACGGCTTTTCTCCCATGACCGGCGGCAGCCTGAAGGTGTTCGGCCTCGACATAGCGCACTCACTGCGGACCATTAAATCCCGCATCGGGGTCTGCCAGCAGGAAAACAGCCTTGATCCCGATTTGTCCGTGGAACAGAACCTGTTGGTCTTTGCCCGCTATTTTGACATGCCCCAAAAAACGGCGGCGGACAAGGCGGACAAACAGCTGAAGTTTATCGCCCTCGACCATCGCCGGGAGGCCATGGTAACCGAATTATCGGGGGGCATGATGCGGCGGCTGGTCATTGCCCGGGCGCTGATCAATGACCCGGAGCTGCTCATCCTGGACGAGCCCACCACCGGGCTCGATCCCCAGTCACGACACCAGGTGTGGGAACGGCTGGAGCGGCTGAAAGCAAGCGGCCTCTCCATCCTGCTCACCACCCATTACATGGATGAAGCCGCGCGCCTGTGCGACCGGCTTATTATTGTGGACCACGGGCATATACTGGTCGAGGGAAAGCCCTTGGATCTGATCAAAAGGCATGTGGGCCGCAACATCATCGAAGTTGCGGATCCCAGCAAGGCTTTGACTGAGTATGTTCAATCGAACTTTCAAACTTATGAAGCGCTGGA
>CAYWLT010000298.1:0-3224 GCA_964459295.1 uncultured Thermodesulfobacteriota bacterium | reverse complement strand
GGCGACTCGGACAGGGTCCCGGCCGCCCGCGTCAATTTAGGCCCGTCCGACTCCCCCAGGTCCCCCGATCGCACCTTGTGCGCGTCCACCCGGGCCTCCGAGCAGAGCATCCGCAGGACCACCTGCTCCTTGGACATTTCCAGGGAAAATATCGCCACCGGTATCTGTTTCTCAATGGCGACGTACTGCGCGATGTTGAGACAAAACGCCGTCTTTCCCATGCTGGGACGCCCGGCAACAATCACCAGGTCCGATGGCTGAAAACCCGAGGTCAGCTTGTCGATTTCCTCAAAGCCGGTGGGAACGCCGGTGACGATCTCCCGACTTTCATACAGCTTTTCAATGGTTTTAAAACTTTCTTTTAAAATGTTCTTAATGCTGAAGAACGACGGCCGTATCTTGCTTTCGCTGATCTGGAAAATGTTTTTCTCCGCCATGTCCAGCAAATCCGCCACATCCCTCTCGTCTTCATATCCCTTGGAAACAATTTCCGTGGCGGTGCTGATTAATTGCCGCAGGATTGACTTTTCCTTTACGATCCTGGCATAGTAGCTGATGTTGGCGGCGGTGGGAATGGCGTCCACCAGCGAGGAGAGATAGGTGCTGCCGCCGATGCGCTCCAGCTGATTTGCGCCTCGCAAATGATTGGTCAGGGTGATGAGATCAATAGGCTCATTTTTCTCAAACAGCTCGATCATGGCCAGGAAGATGCTGCGGTGGGATTCGCGATAGAAATCATCAACCACCAGGTTCTCAAGCACGGCGCTGATGGCTTCGTTCTCCAGCAGAATGCCGCCGATCACCGACTGTTCCGCTTCAATATTCTGGGGGGGAATCTTGTAATTGGGGGTATCCATGGGTCTTGAGGAGCGTGGTCAGACGCCCGGGCGGCGGGCAGGTGCATCTTCCGCCCATCATCCGGCCATCGCCGTTCCGGTTGCGCGCAATCAGGCGAAGCGAGTTCTCAAGGGGGATGTGAAAACAGATCAGGCCTTAACCACCCATACTTTCAGGTGAGCGGTTACTTCCGAGTGCAGTTTTATGGGAATTGTGTATATGCCCAGGGTTTTAAGCGGCTCGTCCAGCAGCACTTTTCTCCGGTCCACTTCAATGCCTTCCAGCTTCAGATTTTCGACAATATCCATGGGGGTAACCGATCCGAAAATTTTTTCCTCCTCACCGGCAGGCTTGGCGATGGTGCAGGAAACCGATTCGATTCTCTTGGCCAGCTTTTCCGCGTCCCGCTTTATCTTGCTGATCTGGTCCTTGAGCTGTTTGGTCTGATGGTCCAGAATCTTTATGTTCTGGGTTGTCGCCCGGATGGCCTTGCCATAGGGAATAAGATAGTTTCTTCCGTAGCCGCCCGCAACCTTGACCAGCTCACCCATTTTCCCCAGGTTAGGCACGTCCTCGACCAAAATCACTTTCACCTGACACCTCGCTTGGAAATAACCATTAATGCCGCGCCCGCACTTCCGGCAACGCCATCATCACGGCGGCGGGCGTGTGATCCGATCTCAATAGGTGGCGGAAAACGGAATCAGGGCGACGTTGCGCGCCCGCTTAACCGCATTGGTGATTCTTCTCTGATGCCGCGCGCAATTCCCGGAAATTCTGCGCGGTATGATCTTCCCCCGTTCCGAGACAAAAAACCGGAGCATGCCGTAATCCTTATAATCGATGGCAAGGCTGCTGTCGGCGCAAAACCTGCATATCTTGTGCTTTTGGAACGTTTTTTTCCTTCTGGTTTTATAAGGCTTTCTTTTCAAAAAGAATCCTCCCTGTTCCGGTTTCCCGCCTGTGCTATTCGGACGTCTGCGCGCCGCCGGCACCTAATGGCTCGATCGCATGAGCCATGATCTCCATCTTGCTTTTATGAAAACCCTCGGGCGTTTTCCAACTGCGGTGCTGCAACCTGCCCTCCACCCGTATTTTTTCAGCCTGCCTGGCCACGCCGGCGCAACGCCGCGCCGCATCGCCCAGACACACCACATCGATGCGACCCCTTCGCTGCCCGCCGCCCGCATCCTCGGTACAAAATGCAAGGGTAAAGGTGGTAACCCCGGTGCCCCGCGCCGTATAGCCGAAGGTGGCGTCCGAAACCACTTCACCCGTGAGCACAACCCTGTTGATCTCTTTCACCCCACCCGCAACACCCATCGCACCACGCCGCAGCCCCGGAATTACAGGTCGGCCGCGTTCGCCTCGCCCGCGGGAACGGCATCCCCCTGAGTCGGCGCATCGTCCTTTACGCCCGGCGCCTCGATTTTTTCCTTTTCAATCTTGACCGTCTGGCAGCGCAGGATTTTTTCATCGTAACGAATGGTTTTCTCTATCTCCGCCAAAAATGCGGGATTGACGGCAAAATAGACGACATAATAGTAGCCTTTTTGGCACTTGTCGATTTTGTGGGCGAACTTTCGCTTGCCCCAGGGATCCACCTTGAAAATCTCACCCCGCTGTTGCTTGATGAGCGTGGATACCTTGTCGATGATCGGGGAAAGATCATCCTCCGGCACATTAGGGTGTACAATGATAATCATTTCATAATGATGCAATGATCAACTCCTCCTCCCGGCACCAGCCACGGCCTTACCGGACAGCGCCGCTAAACCTTGATCGCCGTAATCTTGAGAATGGTATGATTTTGCCGGTGCCCCTGTTTTTTCCGGTAGCCTTTCCGGCGCTTGGCCTTGAAGATGACCACCTTTTTATCCCTCTTCTGC
Source organism: uncultured Thermodesulfobacteriota bacterium (assembly GCA_964459295.1). Taxonomy (GTDB): domain Bacteria; phylum Desulfobacterota; class WTBG01; order WTBG01; family WTBG01; genus CAZWCD01. Next base: position 498 of record CAYWLT010000298.1, on the reverse strand, counting down.
TCCAGGATTTCTCCCAGCACGGTGCACTGTTCGAGATGGGGTCTCCCGATGTCAACCTTTTCACCGTTGGCAACCAGCAGGATCTCCTTAAATTCCACCACGTCCCCGATCTTGCCGGCGATCTTCTCAACCTTCACCAGATCGCCCTCGGCGACCCGGTACTGCTTTCCACCTGTCTTTATCACGGCATACATATTCGTGCGTCCTTGTTAACACTTCTTGAAAAAGGCCCGGCGGATCACCCTTCGGGCTTTTACCCGGCCTAACCCGCCACAGAACGTGACCGTTTTATTAAAGGCCGTAACATAATGAATATTTTTAATGATGTCAAGAAAATTGTTAACCCAAATACTTTCGATGGTCACGGCGTCTCATGCGCCCTCATTTTTCGTTATTTGCTTTCTATTTCGTATTCTTCCTGATGAAACGCGCTTCTCACCTTGATGATGATCTTTTTCTTCAGCCGGTTTTCCAGGGCCTCGATGGCATAGCGCTCTT
>CAYWLT010000297.1:0-3238 GCA_964459295.1 uncultured Thermodesulfobacteriota bacterium | reverse complement strand
CGGTCGTGTCCGGAGAAGCAGCGGCTGACCAGGTACTCCGGCACCCGCTGCAGGATTGGCTTCACCTCCATGCGCTGTGCCCGGTGAAGCAGATCGAGCGTCCGCTCCGCCGTGACCGCGGCGCCGAGGGGCGGCAGCAGAAAAGGCGGCTTGCCTTCCGGCCGGGCCACAATCCAGATGCACTCATCCCAGCGGCACCAGAGAAAGCGATAGTAGTAATTCCAGATAAAAAGATTGGTGAAGGTGTGCTCGGATATCTGCGGCGGTGATTGGGCAAGCGCCGCCTGAAAAACCGGTTTATCCTCGATGGTAATGTCTCTGGAGCGGGGATAGCGGGGGTCGGCGATCATGGAAATCCAGCGAGCGTAACGTCTTGGTACCGGGAAGCGATGCCGAGACGTTACCGGGAGAAGTCCCCTTGTACAGAAACCTCTCCCGGTTCTCGAGATAATTCATTGTGGCTCAAAAGCCCCCTCACCCTTGAGCCTTTGAACAGCCTGAGCAAAACACTTTTTCAACACCCGGCTGGAGCAGTTATTCAATTTTCTTGAAATCCGCCTTGCTTGCGCCGCATACCGGGCACTGGTCCGGGGCATGTTCTTCAGCCGTATAACCGCAGCGCTGACAGACATAATAGGGGGCGTTTTTAGCCGAGGTTAAGGAGTCAATCGCCTGCTTATAGAGGTTGCCATGAACCTTTTCCACCTCGTTGGCCCAGTGAAAGGTCCTGACCGCATCATTGTTGCCGTCTTTCTTGGCCTGCTCGAGAAACTCGGGATACATGGAGGAAAACTCGTGGTGTTCTCCTTCGTATGCCGTTTTAAGATTTTCCCGGGTTGATTTGACCCCGCCCAGCACGTTGAGATGGTTATGGGCGTGCACGGTCTCCGCCTCCGCCGCCGCTCTGAAGAGGCGGGCGGCCTGGGGATAGCCTTCCTCGTCGGCCTTTTTGGCGAAGGCAAGATATGTGCGGTTGGCCTGAGATTCTCCGGCAAAAGCGGCTTTCAGATTGTCCGTGGTATTTCCCATGACATCCTCCCGTGCGATGATAGATGGTTTGCCATTCCTGCGTGTGCCGATCGATTGTATATGCGCCCCTGCCGTGCTTGGCGGTCAGGATTTGTCCCGCGGACGCTTCCAGATGCACAGCAGTTCCCCGTGATGATAGGAGTTCATGATGAGCTCCCACCCTTCGCCGCCCAGCTCGTTTAGCGCGGCCGCCAGGGTGTGGGTGCCGATTTCGCACACGTCGCGCACCATGCAGCCGCCGGACTGATCACAGGCAATCACGGTTCGCTTCTCGGAAGCGTCGACACACGCGGTAAGTTCCTTTACCAGATGATTGGTGACTTTGTACTCCCATGTGGTCATGGCCAGCCCTCCCCGGTCCCGATTGAAACGTGCGGGTGATAAATGTGCTAAACCATAATCGGTATTGCTTAAAAAGTCAAGTTCGTCAGCCGGTGAAACGCCGAGAGGTAAAAAATACGGGCAGGGCTTTTCGTCCTGCCCGCGTTTTGTGCGGTGATGTCGGTTGTGCCGCGGTTACCGCGGCTGATTAACTCATCAAACCTTACCCCCCCGCCTTGCACCTTCGGCAGTGAACGGGTATAGGGGAAGCGTTGCTAACTGTTACTGCCGTATCATGATCAGCATCATCTTGAACCGTTTTACCGCCCGCAGCGCATGGGGTTCATTGGCCGGCATGATCAGGACTTCCCCTCCCTTCACGCTGATCGGCGTGCCGGAGATGGTAATCTGCGCCTCACCCTCAATCAGGCAGACGATGGCGTCAAACGGTGCGGTGTGCTCACTCAGCCCCTGACCCTCATCAAAGGCGAAGATCGTCACCGTTCCGGTTTTTTTGTCAATAACCGTCCGGCTTACGATGGATCCATTTTAATAATCAACCGTCCGGGAAAGCAGCACCGCTTGTCCCTTGGGAAAACCGTCATCACGTTTTGTGGTTTCTGCCATAGGTTTTTCTCCCGGTCAAGCTAAAAGCAACCGAGCTGACACGATTTGACCTTGATCTTGCAAAAGTCAGTGAGATATTTCATTTTCCCGAGCGGCAGCTTGTGCTTTCCGGCAAATTCCATGGCCCGGGCGCAGGAGATTTCCCCGCCCTTGGCCGCCTGCCGCAGGTCCTGCTCAAGAGCGGAGGTCAGCCAAACCTCCCGCTCGGCGGGCTCGAACATGTTTTCCTTGCTCATACAACCTTCCTTGGCGTGTTGTGCGTCAGGATTATCTGGCGGTGGTCAGATTGATCATAGTGCCCACCATCTCCTTGATTTCCTTACGCAACTGGTCATCTTCCCGCACCGCCTGCGCAATCAGCGGGCTCCATCGGTAGTAGAGTTCGATAAGCGCCCGTCCTTCCGTGGTTTCATTCAGTACCCGATCTCTAAAATTTCTGAGAAGCGCGGCCTGAACCGATGCGCCTCCGTACAGTTCTTCAACCACGCAGGGGGTGACAGGAGCGCTGGTTGTGGTCGTCGAAGCGGCGGTGGTGGTGGTCGTGTCGGGTATATCTTCGGCGGTGCGAACGCAGCGCACGTAATTTTCAAAATATACGTCATCCTTTAACTTGTTGCCGTAGTACAATTCGCCGCTTGAGAAATCGATGGTAAATGCCTTTCGCTGGTGGCACTTGGTGCAGGAGGTGCTGGTCCAGTATTTCCCGTTGCCGGTGTGGGCAAAATATTCCGTATCAATGGCCGGATTGGATGCGTTCAGGTCGACCACTCTTTCCAGTTCCTTGGTGTTGGGAAGCCTCCAGTCGGAGAAGCCGGCGTGCACCAGGGTTTCACAGTAGGCAAGGGCGTCCTTCCAGGTATAGGTCAGATTTTTGTCCCGCTTTCCGCCGTCATTGGTTTTTTGCTCCCACATCAGGCCGGTCAGATTGTCGGTCACCGTCCCGTCACCATTGTCGGTGTAGGTGGACTGAGGTGTGGCGGCGCCCCGCACGCAACGCACCTTGTGCAGTGTTCCCTCCTTGGGACCGCTTTCGATCAGACCAAAGGAGATGAGGATCTTCCACACCTTGCTGGAATCGCCATGCAGTTCCGACGAGGTCCAGTAATAGACGGCATTGGTTGTATCAGAGGTGTAAAAAGGGAAAAGAGAGACGTCCAGCGCAGGACTTACCCGGCCGTAATTAAGCAGGGTTACATATTCCCATCGGGGGGGAAGCCGCCAGTCGTCAAACCCTCCCTGTGTGCTGGTGTCACAGTAAGCA
>CAYWLT010000296.1:0-3246 GCA_964459295.1 uncultured Thermodesulfobacteriota bacterium | reverse complement strand
TCTGAGGCGGAAGCCGAAGAATCTCAGTTATTCACTCAACCCAGGCTCGCGAAAGGAATCACGCGGCTACAATTTATAGCCCCTCGGGGTGACCATGGCGCCGGCGCAAAGGGTGGTCGTGCTGTTGCCGATAATCAGCACGGTAAGCATATCAATCTTGTGGCGGAGCATTTGACCGAGGGTGGTAACGGTGATCGTTTCTCCCTGCCTGCCGACATTCCGCGCAATGCCCACCAGGGTTTTTCTCTGACGGTAGTAAAGCAGCAGTGACTGCGCCTCTTTTATCTGCCGGCTTCTTTTGGTGCTTTTGGGATTGTAGAGGCAGATGACCATGTCGGACTGCGCCGCATGGGTGAGCCGTTGCACGATTACCTCCCAGGGGGTCAGGAGGTCGCTCAGGGAAATCACCGCGTAGTCATTCATCAGCGGGGCGCCCAGCCGCGCCGCCGCGGCATTGACAACCGGCACCCCCGGCACCACCTCGACCGCAATCTTGCCGCGGAGCTTTTCCTTATCAAGCATCTGCAGCGCCGGTCCGGCCATGCCGTACACGCCGGCATCTCCGCTGGATATGAGCGCCACCTTCTTGCCGCGGCCGGCGGCGGCGATGGCCAGGGAGCAGCGCACGATTTCCTGGGACATGCCCGAAGCGATCACTTCTTTCCCCGCAATGAAAGGCCGCGCCAACTCAATGTAGCGGCTGTAGCCCACCACGACATCGCAGTTTCGCAGCACGGCGATGGCGCGCGCAGTCATGTCCCGGTGGTCACCGGGCCCGATGCCCACCAGGAAGAGGCGGCCCGGGGGAGGTTTGCGAAGAGTCATATGTATGCCACCTGATGAAAGTTATCGGTTGTCCAATAGCTGAGCAAGATACAAATCCAAAATCCTGAGCACCAAATCCCAAACAATTTCAAAATCCAAATTTTAAATGCTCCAAACCCCGCTTTGCTTTCGCGGCTGAAAGCCGCTCCTACCGATATGGTTTATGGTCATTAGAATTAGTCGAAGATGTAGAGTTTCGTGTTTTGAATGCATCTTCCCGAGCTCTTTGTCATTTGGAATTTGTCTGTTTTCATTTGTCATTTGATCTTTGTCATTTGATCTTCACTCCCTCCCCTCTTTCCTCTTCCCACAGCCGCTCCAGCGGTATTTCGGCAATCGCTACCGTTACATTGCCGTTCTTTTGCTTGGGACACAGCAAACGCTTTACCCCTGCGCTTAACAGCGCCGCCGGTTCGCACACTCCCCCGCTTCCAACTGCCTTAATCACATGACCTGAGGGCGGCGTGGGGCAGGCAACCCGGTTAAGCCGCGCGGGCGAAAACACATCAAGTGCAAGACCGTGCTTGCGGACAAAAGAGAGAAGTCCTTTTTCAGACGCCTTGTTGGAAACGGTCGCTACCCGTGCTACCGATTGGAGCGAACACCCTGCCTTTTCCAGGCACGCGGTCACTGCCTGCTCAATCTCACTAGTCGGGGTATTGCGGTTACAGCCGACACCGATCACCAGGTTGCCGGGACGGAGATGGATGACCGCGCCGCTTTTTTTGCCTCGCCCGGCGGGGATAACCTCCCGGTTGCTCACCACCGCCTTGCAGCGGCAATCGGAGGCGAGCAGACGTTTGATGGAGTTGTAAAACCTGATACCACGCTGTTCCCCCGCGGGAATCATTGATTGCAGCAACGCTGGATATAAACCCACTTTCTCACCATGCAGCAGGTCATAGCTGCACCGCTTGAGCAGTTCGAAGTCCAATTTTTTGCACCTGAGCCGCTTTGCCAGAAGGTCAAGGGCAAACACCCCCTGCACATCGGTCGCGGTGGTAATCACCGGTTCTCCGCCGGTAATGGCCGCTACTTTTGCGGCCAGTTCGTTGGCGCCGCCCAAATGTCCCGACACCAGGCTTATGGCGAACCTCCCCCTTTCATCAACCACCACCACCGCCGGATCACGGTCCTTGCGGGTGAGAAACGGACTTAGCGTCCTCATCACAATCCCGGATGCCATGATACAGATAATCCCGCTGTAATTATTTATCAACCCGGCAAACAAAGCGGGCAGGTCCTGATCGAAACCCTTCACCCCCGGCCCCCGCAAGCGGAGCTTCTTGGGTACGAGAAGGTGCGCCCCCTTCATCCCCCGCGCAACGACCCTGCCCAGCTCTGCGCCCCGCCCGGTCAGGGCCAGCACCGCCGTATTGTTTTGACCGCCCCCGCCGCCATTCCTGAAACCGTGGGTAAACTTCCCGTCATAGAGTTTTGATGTCGGGGCGCCCGTCTTACGATCAGCCAATGCCCGGCCCACCAGTATGAGGGCCTGGCGCCTGATGGCCGCGGCCTTCACCCGGGCGGCGATGGTGGCAAGCGTCCCCCTGATGATCTTTTCATCCGGCCAGCTTGCCCGACACACCACCGCCGCCGGGGTGCCTGCGGGATAGGAGGCGCGCAGCTCTTCCACCACCCGGTCAATCTGATCGACGCTTAAAAAAATGGCCATGGTCGACTGGGACCGGGCAAGTTTGCGCAATGATTCGCGCACAGGCACTTTCGTCCGTCCGCCCGCCCGGGTGAGGATCACCGTCTGCGCCAGCTCCGGGACGGTAAGCTCTTTTTTCAATGCGGCGGCCGCCGCAAAAACCGAGCTCACGCCCGGCACGACCTCGTAGGAAATGTTCTTCCGATCCAGGCCGAGCATCTGCTCGCGGATGGCGCCGTACACGGCGGGATCGCCGGAATGGACGCGGGCGATCATCCTTCCCCGCGCTGCTTCCCGCACCATCAGCGCCACCATCTCCTGAAGGCTCATGGAGGCGCTGTCGTACGCGGCGGCATCTTTCTTCTTCAAAGACAGGATGCGGGGATTGACCAGCGACCCGGCATAGATAAGCACATCCGCCTGCCGGATAAGGCGCCTTCCTTTCAGGGTCAGGAGCTCCGGATCCCCCGGCCCCGCCCCGATAAAATAGATTTTTGCATCGCGCTTTTGTTTGATTGTCTTCATGTATTATTGCATCCTGCGATCCACCCCACGAGATATCTTTGCGCGGGGTGGAGGGGCTTTTCACGCCATACAAATCCACTTTGGTTACAAGACAAATAAGAATTTTTTAGGCGGTTTTGTCAAATGAAATGTCGGAGAGGAGGGGCAGGTAATATCATGTTGCCCTAACCCTCATCCTCTCCCGCCAGAGACTGTGTCATAATGTCATTCTGCGGCTGCAGCCGAAGAATCTCCATTTTCAA
>CAYWLT010000295.1:0-3274 GCA_964459295.1 uncultured Thermodesulfobacteriota bacterium | reverse complement strand
CTTTTTCTTTTTTTAAAACGTGATTAACCATCTTCAAGCATAAGGTCTGAGGCGGCAGCCGAAGAATCTCTATTTTTTAGTCAATTGAAAACATGAAATTTTTCACGGAGTTTATCCTGAGCGAAAAACGGAGATTCTTCGCTATGCTCAGATGACAGAGCGAAGGGCTCAGAATACAGGGGTTCTACTCATTGTGACACGGTTTCCAGAGGGAAGAGGGGGTTTAATAATGGCCTTTTCCTATATGTGGGGGCAACCAAATAGTTCCCTCGCCCCACCGGGGGAGATGGTTAGGGTGAGGGGGTACCACATTATTGAATCCTGCAATCAAGTCACAGGATTGCTGTTGAAAATGGAGGACCATGCTCCGTCATGGCCGTATAAAATATTCGGACGCCTCTTCGGCGCAAATGTCTTGATTATTTTTTTAACCGAATGTAGGGGCGAGGGGTGCCCGGTCGCCCCGACATAATGTTTCATTTTTACATTGTTTCTCTTTGTGAGGTGCTTTCATGGAAGCGAAACAAATAAATATGCAGGTGGGCGGGATGACCTGCGCCGCCTGTTCTGCCCGGGTGGAGCGCGGCTTGAAAAAAATTGACGGGGTGAGCGAGGCCAGTGTCAATCTGGCAACGGAAAAAGCGCTGGTAGTCTATGATCCCGCCCGCGTCGGCAAGGAGCGGTTTATCGAAGCCATTCAAAACATGGGGTATACGGTAAAGACCGAGAGAGTGACTATCCCCGTGGGCGGGATGACCTGCGCCGCCTGCTCCGCGCGGGTGGAGCGGACGCTTAACAAGCTTGAGGGGGTGCTGGAAGTCCGGGTCAATCTTGCCACCGAAAAGGCAAGCGTTGACTACCTGCCCGGGCAGATCGGCATTGCCGATTTGAAAAATGCCATAAGCAAACTCGGCTATTTTATAAAGGACGAGGTCGAGGAAAAAAGATCGGAAGAAGGCGAGAAGGAAGAAGATGATGTGCGGAAGGTCAGGGAGGCGCGGCGGAGGCTCATTATCGCCTGGCTCTTTACCGGACCGATGATGCTTATCATGGGCGTCATGATGTTCAGGCACACATATTTCCTGCATGTCTATCACAATGCAATCATGTTTATTCTGGCCACGCCGGTTGTTTTCTGGGCGGGGCATCAAACCAACAAATCGGCGATCAAGGGGCTGCTTAGTCTCAATCCCAACATGGACGCACTTATCTTTCTGGGCACCTTCTCATCCTATGCCATCTCTATTTTTTCCTTTTTTGTGAACATTCCCAATTTTGCTGAGTGCGCGGCGATGATCATGGCCTTCAATCTCATCGGCCGATACCTGGAAACCAAGGCACGGGGCAGGGCGTCACAGGCCATTAAAAAACTCCTGAAGCTCGAGGCGAAAAGCGCCCGCATCCTGGTGGATGGCAGGGAAGTGGAGGTATCCATTGAAAAGGTTGCGGTGGGCGACCTGATGGTGGTGAGGCCCGGGGAAAAGATTCCCACCGACGGGATTGTGGTCAGCGGGGTGAGCAGCGTTGACGAATCCATGGCCACCGGTGAATCGATGCCGGTGAGCAAGAAAGAGGGAGACGGGGCTATCGGCGCCACCATCAACCAGCAGGGTTTGCTGGAGGTGAAGGCGACAAGGGTCGGGAAAGGTACGTTTCTCTCGCACGTTATCAGGATGGTTGAGGAGTGCCAGGGAACCAAGGTGCCCATCCAGGTGCTTGCCGATAAGATTACCTATTACTTTGTTCCCACCATCATCGGCTTAGCGGTCGTGACCTTTCTTGCCTGGCTTATCGCTCCCTCTTTCTTTCTGAGCATTGCCAACTGGGCAAAGCATTATCTTCCCTGGGTCAATCCCTCCTTGGGATATATTATTCTCGCCCTCTTTGCCTCAATTACTGTACTGGTGATTGCCTGTCCCTGCGCCCTGGGACTGGCCACACCCACCGCGCTGATGGTGGGAAGCGGCATGGGCGCCGAGCGGGGTATCCTCATCCGCCGGGGCGAAGCAATTCAGACCCTTCAAGATGTCAAGGCGGTGGTCTTTGATAAGACCGGTACCATAACCAGCGGCCGGCCCGGAGTCACCGATGTTATTCCCTGCGACAGCCTGGATGAACAGCGGCTGCTCACCATCGCGGCATCGCTGGAATCAGGATCTGAGCATCCGCTGGGGAAGGCGGTCATTGCCGAATCAAAGGAGCGGGGCCTGGAATTGATGAAGCTGGAACGGTTTGAAGCCTTGACCGGCCAGGGTGTCAGGGGGGGCGTTGACGGACACGAAGTGATGGTCGGATGCCCGCGCTTATTTGAGCAGCAAAACTTTTCCTTTGACCGCGTCAAGCCTGCCCTGGAAAAACTGGAAGATGAAGCCAAGACAGTGGTGCTGGTTGCCGTTGATGGCAAGACGATGGGCATGATCGGTATCGCTGACAGGATCAAAAAAGATTCGGAGGAAGCCATTAGAGAGCTGCGCAGCATGGGGTTTGAAACGGTCATGATTACCGGCGACAATAAGAGGACGGCCCAGGCCATTGCGGAGAAGGTGGGCATTGAGCGGGTCCTGGCAGACGTAATGCCCGGGGACAAGGTGGATGAGATCAAGCGGCTGCAGGAAAAACTGGGGATGGTTGCCATGGTCGGTGACGGGATTAATGATGCGCCAGCCCTGACCCAGTCCAATGTGGGCATTGCCATTGGAACAGGAACCGATATTGCCATCGAATCATCCGATATAACGCTGGTGCGGGGGGAGTTGAGCGCGGTGGTCTCAGCGGTGAAACTCTCATCCAACACCTTCAGGAAGATCAAGCAGAATCTCTTCTGGGCATTCTTCTATAATTTAATCGCCATACCGGTGGCGGTCATGGGTCTGCTCCATCCGGTTATGGGCATGTCGGCCATGGCCATAAGCTCGCTTTTCGTGGTTACCAATTCACTGACGCTGAGACGGGCCAGAATATAAAGCGGCTCTTGTCCTGCCCAAGAGGAAAACCCCGCGGCGTTTTTCACCACGGGGCCTTCTGCAAGCAACCGGTTCTTAGGGGCTTCGGGAATGGGAACTGCGTTTACTTTACCACCAGCAGGGGCCGTAGCCGCATCCACCGCCTCCATAACCTCTTCCTCTGCCAAAGCCCTGCCTCTGCCATGGTCCGCCGCCCATCCAGCCCGGACCGAATTGATCGTCACGGTCAAACCGGTTCATGAGTTCGGCGCGCTGTTCATCAGTCAAGAGCGATCTCATCTTCACCTGTCTGCGCAGACATTTTTCCTGAA
>CAYWLT010000294.1:0-3293 GCA_964459295.1 uncultured Thermodesulfobacteriota bacterium | reverse complement strand
CGCCTGCCGGCCTCTAAGCGGTAGTTTCCCGGTCCCTCATTCCGCTTTGGGAGCCTCGGGGGCCGGTTCCGGGGCAGCGGCTGCTGCCTGCCCGGCTTTTTTGGGCGCTGCTGCCGCGGCGGCCGCTTTCTCCTTGCCGACTTTTCTGCTTTGCCGCTTCAGCCCCTTGATCTTTCGGCGCAACCGGTTGGTTTCCTTTCTGCTCTTGGACTTCCGCCCCTCCGCCTTCTCCTTCCGCAAGTTTTTGATCTTCTTCTTTAGTCCGGCGGCGTCCATTTCCTTCTTTTTCTTCTTGGCCTTCTTCTTTTTAATTTCAACCGGTTCTCCCCGGGCATCGGCGATGGCCTTGATGAGATCCTCCTTCTTCATGTCGTTGACACCTTCGATGCTGGTGTACTTTTTTGCCTCCTCCCTCAGTTTGGTCACCGTCATCCTGGTCAAATCTTTTTCTTCCATCTAACCCTCCTTCTAGTGAAGTTAAATCAATTGTCTTAATTCCGTTAGAAACCTTTAAAATGACTCTTCCTAAATCCGAAGCACGAAATCCTAAATCCTAAACAAATTCAAATGACCAAAATTCAAAAAGAGGCAAACTGCGGACAGAGTTTTGAACATTTGATATTTGGATTTTGACATTGTTTCGGATTTCGTGCTTCGGATTTAGGATTTTCCAGTATGGGGCATTATAGCAAAGAAACCGGATCCACATCCACAGAAAACGATATCCCGCCGCTCCGGGCCATGTCCGCCGCGCGGTTTATAAGCCGTGCGGCAAAACCGCGAAGCGGCTTCAGGGAAGATCCCTTGGCCAGCATCTGGAAGCGGTACTTTCCTTTCATCTTCTCCCATGGGGCGGGAGCCGGCCCCAGCAGTTCAATGCCGTCGCCGTATTCACCTTCCCGCCGCAACAGCGCGCGCGCCAGACTGCCCAGGCGATCCGCAAAGTCGGCCGTTTTCTCCCTGCTCGTTCCTTCCACCCGGAAGTTGATAAGCCGGCTGAAGGGCGGATAGTTGAGCTCTCTTCTAAATTTCACCTCTTCCTCGTAAAACCGGGAAAAGTCCTGGCGCTGAGACGCCTCAATGCTGTAATGGCGGGGATTGAAAGTCTGGACGATAACCTCTCCGGCGATGTCCCCCCTTCCCGCGCGGCCCGCCACCTGGGTGAGCAGCTGAAAGGTCCGCTCGCCCGCGCGGAAGTCCGGAAAGTTCAGGGATGAATCGGCGGACACCACACCCACCAGGGTAACCCCGGGCAGGTCATGTCCCTTGGCGATCATCTGGGTCCCGATCAGAATTCCGCCGACACTGGAGATGAAACGATTCAGGATGCTCCTGTGCCCCCCCTTGCCCCGGGTGGTGTCACGGTCCATGCGCTCCACCGGCGAGCGGGGAAGCAAGTCCTTAATTTCATCCTCCAGGCGCTCCGTCCCCCGCCCCATGAGATTAAGGCGAATGCCGCCGCACTGGGGACAAAGGTCCGGCGCGGAAATGGCATACCCGCAGTAATGGCACTGCAACTTTTTCACCCGACGGTGGTGGATAAGGGAAACGCTGCAATTGGGACAGCCGAAAACATGGCCGCACTCCCGACAGATGATGCACGGGGCAAAGCCGCGCCGGTTGAGAAAGAGCAGGCTTTGTTGCTTCCGGCCGACCCGCTCGGCCAGGGCCTCTTTAAGCCGGAGGGAAAGTTCCCGCGCCGATTCCGGACGCTGCACCCCCTCCTGCTTCATATCAACGATCTCGATATCGGGCAGCGGCCTGCCTTCCACGCGCCGGGTCAACTGCAACAGGGTGAGCTTACCCATCCGGGCGTTGTAATAGGACTCCACCGATGGGGTTGCCGATCCCAGGATTACCACCGCATGATCCATGCGTCCCCTTACCAGGGCCAGGTCTCGCGCGTTATACCTGAGCTTTTCCTCCTGCTTGTATGATGCGTCGTGCTCCTCATCGACAACAATAATGCCGAGACGGGTGAAGGGCGCAAAGATGGCGGACCGGGTGCCGATGGCGACCCGCGCCAGGCCTTTCCCAATCCGCCGCCATCCGTCATACCGCTCCCCGGCCGATAGCCGGCTGTGCAGTATGGCGATGGCGGCGCCGAAGCGCGCCCGGAACCGGCTTACCAGCTGCGGGGTAAGGGAAATTTCCGGGATAAGCACCAGCGCCTGCCGGCCCTGCTTCAGCACCTCCTCGACCGCGGCCAGATAAACCTCGGTTTTTCCGCTTCCGGTAACACCGTGGAGGAGAAACGGCGCGTACTTCGCCGATATTATGGCCTCCCGGATGCTGGCAAGAGCGCCGTGCTGCTCGGGGGTGGGTGTGTGCCTCTCCTCATGCACCGCCGCCTCTCCGCAAAGGGGATCGCGGTAGACTTCACGCATCTCAAAGCTGATACATTCCCTTTTTTTAAGACCACTGATGATATGCGCGCATGAACCGAATTTTTTGGCGATCAGGGCCGGGGGGCAGGTTCCTTCCTTCTCAAGGAAGCGCAGCAGGGCCACCTGCCGGGGCGCTTTTCTTCCCCAGGCTGCAATAAGCTCGGGTGATGCGAGCAGCTTGCACCCCCGCTCCTCGAGCTTAACCCACCGTTCTTTTTTTACCGCGACCCGATTGCGCCCCACCTTCATCTCTTTTCTGATCAGTCCATCCCGTTCAAGCTGCGCCAGCAGGCCCGGCGGCACCTTGCTGCCGGTAAGCCTTTGCAACACGGCAATGGAAATCTCTTTTTCCCCGGCCAGCGCTGTCATCACCTTCGCCGCAGCGCTGTCCCGGCCGGCAAGGGGAGAAGACCGCCCTTTTTCCGATAGTGAGAAAACCTGCCTGCTGGTGATGTCGATGCTGGCGGGAAGCGCGGTTTTAATCACTCCCCCAAGGGGGAAAAAATAGTAGTCGCTGATCCAGCGGTAAAAGGCGAGATGGTGGGGGGTAAACAGCGGCTCATCGTCCAGGATCTCAAGAATGTCCTTTATCTCAAGGCCCTCGGGCCTGGCATCACTGCCGACCACATACCCGGTCACCGTACGCTTGCCCAAGGGGACAAGAACCCTTTTCCCTGCTTCTATGCCGGCCCGGAGATGGTCTGGAACGCGGTAGGAGAGCAGCCTGGCGAGCGGTATGCCCAGTGCTACCTCTATAAAAAATCCTTCCCTTTCACTTTTCATCCCTGACAACTTCGCGCAACCACTGCTTGAATCGTTCACGGAGCTCCGGCCTTTTCAAGGCATACCCGACGGTAGCCTGCACATATCCCAGCTTGTCGCCGATGTCATAGCGGGCGCCCGAGA
>CAYWLT010000293.1:0-3327 GCA_964459295.1 uncultured Thermodesulfobacteriota bacterium | reverse complement strand
ATATGTTTTTTGTTTTAATGGTGTTTCTAACACAACGTTGGGACAGTACTGATTGGGAATCCCTAAAATTATTATCTCTCTATCTACACCCATGTAAAAAAGAGACTTGCTTTTCAACATAGAAGAATGACACAGTGAAGGACTCAGCATGACCGGCGAAGGGTTCAGAATGATAATAACGGGAATTTCTTCATTATGACACAATCTCCTCTGGGAGAGGGTTGGGGTGAGTGGACTTGAAAGCAAATAGCCGAAGGTGTTTGTTTCCCCCTCCGGCTATCGTTTGAGCAGCGTCAGCGTGGCTGAATTTCTGCCCCTGCTTTTTGCGGAGGGAGGGCTTTTCCTGATTTTTTTCTCATACTTGTTCATTACCAAGTCCAGTCCTTCCCGGATATACACCGCCTGGGGTACCCTGGTTTTCTCTGAGAGCAGTTTGAGCCGTTCCACCTGCTGCATATCGAGATACACACTGCGCAACGCCTTTTTGCTCATAGCATATAACTCCTTTATGATACAATACCATATTTAATTTATGCCAGCAAGTCAAGCGCTAATCGGGATGAGTTTTCCGCGAGGCGGGGGTAAAGAAAGGGCGATCAGCCCCATGCGATGGGATGCGCTGCGGATACTGCCTGTTACTTAATCTGAAAGTCGGGCTTCAGCTTGAAGGTTTCCGTGGATTTTTGCGCCGGGGTGGAAAACTCCTCGCCGCTCTTATCGATTTTTATCCGCAGCCGTATATCATTAACGCTGTCGGCGTAGGCCAGGGCGCTGTCATAGCTGATGCGGCCCTCTTTATAGAGAGCGAACAGGGACTGGTCGAAGGTGTGCATGCCTTCTACGCCGCCGTGAGCCATGGCTTCCTTGAGCAGGTCGATCTGATTTTTGTAGATGAGGTCCTTGACCCGGGGTGTGTCCAGAAGCACTTCGGTCGCCGCCACCCTTTTTTCGTTGGAGGAGGGAACGAGCCGCTGTGAAATGATTCCCTTGAGGTTGAGGGAGAGCTGGAGCAGTAACTGCTCATGGCGCTCATGGGGAAAAAAGTTGAGTATGCGTTCCATTGCCTGGTTGGCATTATTGGAGTGCAGGGTGGCCAGCACCAGGTGGCCGGTTTCGGCAAAGGTGATGGCCGCCTCCATGGTTTCGGTGTCGCGTATCTCACCCACCAGGATGACATCGGGCGCCGCGCGCATGGCGTTCTTCAAGGCATTGGAAAAGGAGAGGGTGTCCAGGCCCAGCTCGCGTTGTGAAACAATCATCTGCTTGTGAGTATGGATAAATTCGATGGGATCCTCGATGGTGACGATATGGCCGGTGGCATTTTCGTTGCGGTAATCGATCATCGCCGCCAGGGTGGTTGATTTTCCGGTGCCGGTCCGGCCCACCACCAGCACCAGTCCCCGCTTGCACATGCTTATATCCTTCAGGATGGAGGGCAGCCCCAGCTCGCCAATGGTGCTGATTTCCATTTTGATCTGGCGGATGACGATGGCGGTGAAGCCCTTCTGCCGGAAGATGTTGATGCGGAACCGTCCCAGCTCCGGATAGTAAAGGGCCAGGTTCATTTCCATGGTTTCGGCAAATTTAATTTTCTGCTTTTCGGTCATGATTGACGCCGCCATTTCTTCCACCTGGGCGGCGATCACCCTCTGGTTTCCGTAAGGCCGGGTGATGCCCTCGGTCCGAAACATGGGGGGGCTGTCCACGGTAATATAAATGTCGGAAGAGTTCTGCTTTATCATCACGTTCAATAATTCCCTGATGTTCATGAGCGTCTCCTGCTGGTGACCTTCGATTCAGTGGCTTCCCTTTACTGCGGCACCTTGGTTAAATCGGCCAGGATGGGCTGCGCCTCGTCGGCGCTTATGAGTCTTCGGGCGAGCAGATTCTTGACCGCCATTTCCATGGTCTGCATGCCGAACTGCTGGCTGGTTTGCAGGGTGGACACGATCTGGGCGGTCTTGGATTCGCGGATGAGGTTGCGGATGGCGGAGGTGCAGATCATGATTTCCAGGGCGGGTATTCTGCCCGCCCCGCCGGTCCGCTTTAAGAGGGTCTGCGAGATGACCGCATACAGGGTTTCTGAGAGCATGGTCCTGGTCTGGGCCTGCTGGCTGGGAGGAAATACGTCCACAATCCGGTCGATGGTCTTGGGCGCGCTGCTGGTGTGCAGCGTGGCAAAAACCAGATGACCGGTTTCCGAGGCGGTCAGCGCCAGCGAAATGGTTTCCAAGTCGCGCATTTCACCCACCAGGATGACATCGGGGTCCTCGCGGAGGGCGCTGCGCAGCGCGTTGGCGAAGGAATGGGTGTGCGCGCCCACCTCTCGCTGGTTGACCAGGCACTTTTTTGATTGATGAATGAATTCGATGGGATCCTCTATGGTGATGATGTGCTTGCTGGTATTACTGTTGATCGTGTCGATCATGGTCGCCAGGGTGGTTGATTTTCCGCAACCGGTGGGGCCGGTGACCAGCACCAGTCCCTTTTCCGCCTGGGTGATATCCCTGCAGATTTTGGGAAGCCCCAGCTCTTCGAAGCTTTTTACCACGTTGGGGATGGTCCGCAAGACCGCTCCCTTCCCCCGGTTCTGGACAAACACATTCACCCTGAACCTGCCGTACTCACCCAGGGCAATGGAAAAATCGAGTTCCTTGTGCTCCTCAAACATCTTGCGCTGTTGGTCATTGAGGATGTCATAGATCATGGTGTGCACGTCATCCTCGGTCAGGGACTCCATGTCCAGCTTGCGTATATCGCCGTGGATTCTGAACATGGGCGGCTCGCCGGCGCTGATGTGCAGATCGGAAGCACCGCTTTGAATGGCAAATTTAAGCAGCTCGGTCATGTCGATAATCTTTTCCTTAACCGCTTCCATTGGTTTTACCCCTTTCGTCTGCCTCAACAGAGTTGTTGGCTAATGTCCATGCTGTCTGGAAAATCGCTAAGCTTTATGCCCCTCACCCCATCCCTCTTCCCAGAGGGGCGGGGGGGTATATAATATATGCCCTTGTTTTGTAATTGCTCGAAACGATTTCCTTTATCCCCTCTCCCCTGGGAGACTGTGTCACAATAGAGAAATTTCCATGTTTGTCATTCTGAACCCTTCGCCGGCCATGCTGAGCCCTTCACTGTGTCATTCTGAGCGAAGCGAAGAATCTCCATTTGTCGCTCAGGGCAGGCTGCGCGAAGAATCTCCTTGTTTGCTCAGGATAAACTCCGTGAAGAATCTCATGGAATCAATGAGTTGAAAATGGAGATTCTTCGGCTGCAGCATCAGACCTTATGCTTGAAGATGGTTAATCACGTTTTAAAAAAAGAAAAAGG
>CAYWLT010000292.1:0-3350 GCA_964459295.1 uncultured Thermodesulfobacteriota bacterium | reverse complement strand
TCACCTGCCATGCTGCATAGGACTTTTGTTCAATTTTTAGAGGAACCCTTATGAAGATCCGTTTCGTTCCTCGGTTACTCCGGCTTGACGCTTGAATCTTATGGGTGGACGCCGATGGCCGGGCTTTGATGCGGCGCACCGGCATACTATCTGATTGAGGAGGATCTATGTTTCACTCCGCGGATGCGAAAGAGATCAGGGCGGGCATGGTGACGGATGCCTACTTTCCCCGCACCCTTGCGGTGCTCGAGGCGCTGAAACTGGATAAGCGGGTAAAGGCCGAGTTTATCGCCAAGGGACTGCCCAACGGATGGCCCTGGGGCGTCCTTGCCGGCATAGAGGAGTGCGCGGAACTCCTCTCCGGCATCAAGGTGTCGGTGCGCTGCATGAAGGAGGGGACGGTGTTCGGGGCCTACCAGCCGGTGATGGAAATAGCGGGAAACTACCGGGACTTCGGCCGCTATGAAACCTCCCTGCTGGGATTTCTCTGCCAGGCGTCAGGCGTTGCCACCAAGGCGGCCCGCTGCAAAATGGCCGCCGGAAACCGTCCGGTGATCAGTTTTGGCGGCAGGAGGGTGCATCCGGCGGTCGCCCCGGTGGTGGAACGCAGCGCCTTTATCGGGGGATGTGACGGCGTTGCCCTGCTCAAGAGCGCTCAGCTGGTCGGAGTGGAAGCCAGCGGGACCATGCCCCATGCGCTTATTCTCCTGGTGGGTGACACGCTCAAGGCCACCCGGGCATTTCATGAGGTGCTCGGCCGAAGGGTAAAAACCATCTCGCTGGTAGACACCTTTCAGGATGAAAAATTTGAGGCAGTGCGCGTGGCCGAGTCGTTGGGCGGGGCGTTGTACGGTGTGAGGATTGACACCCCTGCCTCGCGGCGCGGCAACTTTCTGCGCATACTGGAAGAGGTGCGCTGGGAGCTTGACCTGAGGGGCTTCCGGCGGGTCCGACTGTATGTGAGCGGCGGACTGGACGAGGAGGACATCCTGCGGCTCAATCCACTGGTCGACGGCTACGGTATCGGGACCGCGGTGAGCGGCGCGCGGGTGATCGACTTCTCCATGGACATCGTGGAAGTGGACGGGAAGCCGCTTGCCAAGCGGGGGAAAAACTCCGGCGCGAAGCGGGTGGTGCGCTGCCGGAAGTGTCATGCGGACCGGGTCATTCCCTTTGCGCGCAAGGCCGGGCGCTGCGCCTGCGGCGGAAGCTGTGATGATCTGCTGCTTCCGCTGATGGATAAGGGACGGCTGCGGGCAAAACTTCCTTCCGCACGCCGGATCCGCGGCTCGGTGCTGAAGGCGCTCAAACACTATACCCTCACCGCCTGACCGGCGAGCGGCAGGGTAAATTGTATGCAGGTGCCCTTTCCGTTCTCGCTTTCCGCCCGGATAGTCCCGCCGTGCGCCTCGACCAAGTACCGGGCAATGGCAAGGCCGAGCCCGGTACCGCCCGACGTGCGTGATCGGGACGGGTCAACCCGGAAGAACCGGTCGAAGATGCGGGGCAGCGCTTCCGGCGGAATGCCCGGACCGGTGTCCCTGATCCAAACCGTGGCCATGTTACCGTTTGCCCTCACGCCCATTTCAATGGTGCCCCCTACGGGCGTGTAGCGAAGGGCATTGGTAAGCAGGTTGGAGATCACCTGCCCGATGCGTTTATCATCGATCATGACCGGAGGAAGGTCTTCGGGCATGACCCGGCGAAGGGCAACCGATTTTTCCTGCAACTGCGGGCGAAATTTTTCCGCCTCCCGGATGAGCAGCTTTTGCAGCGACAACGGCGAGGCCTCGAGCCGGAGCTGGTTGTTCTCGATCCGGGACATGATGGAGAGGTCCTCCACCAGCCGGCTGATGCCCGCCACTTCTTCGCATATTGCCTTCAGGTGCCCTTCGCGCTCTTCCTTCGACATCTCGCGGTCGATAAGTATTTCGGCGTCGGACTGGATGCGAGCCAGAGGCGATCGTATTTCGTGGGATATATCGGCGAAAAGCTCCTTGCGCGACTGGTGAAAAGCGGCAAGCCGCTGTGACATCTCGTTGAAGGTTCTGCGCAGCCGGCTGATTTCATCACGGGAGCGAACCTTGACCGTAACGCCGAAGCGTCCCCGCGACAATTCCTCCGCCGCCCTGGTCAGCTCGCGAATGGGCCGCGTCAGGAAGCGGGTGATGACCGCGGTGAACAGGGCAATCAATACCAATGCCGTAACCAGCCCGCGCGGCATGATGATCCGGTCCTCCTTGGTGCGCGGATAGTAGCACTGGAGGACCGCGGGCTTCCCGCCTATGGTTACCGGGAGTGACACTGAATAGACCCAGCGCCAGTCCCGGTAAATGCTTTCGAAGTGCGCGCTGCCGCGGCGCACCGCATCAAGCAATGAAGGGGAGATTGTTTGTACCTCCTGCAGCTTTCCAGCGGTGCCGGCCGCCAGCTCATTGCCATTTTCGTCGAACACCCGGATGCTTATTTCTTCCTGCTGGTGCAGATCGTTGACAGTAGCGGCAAGCGGTTCGGACGGATCTGCCAGTCGCTCTCGCAACTGCCGCGCCAGGCTTTCGGTTTCCATGATCAGGCTTTTTTTGATGGCGGGGTGAATCTCGGTATGGGGCCCGTAGCTGGAAAACATCAGGAAAACGACCATGGAAGACAGGGCAATGCTCAGTAGAAAGGAAAAAAGCAATTTCCAGTAGATGCTTTCCCGGAAGCCGAACATGTCATTCTTCCCCGAATTTATAGCCGGTTCCCCAGGCGGTGAGTATGTAGCGGGGATTTTTGGGCGAGTCTTCTATTTTTTTTCGCACGTTGCTGATGTGCGCGTCAATGGAGCGGTCAAAAAGCTCCAGCTCGCGGTTGCGCACTTCCTCAAGGAGCCGGTCCCGGCTGAATACCACGCCCGGCCGGGAGGCAAGGATCCAGAGGAGATTGAATTCGGTGTTCGTCAGCTCTATCTTCCTTTTTTTCTTATGGACCTCCCGCTTCAGGGGGTCGATGGTCAGGTCGCCGAGCACCAGCGGATTTTCTTTGGTTGAAGGCAGGCCGGTCCGCGGCGCGGTCCGCCGCAACTGGGCCTTGACCCGCGCCGCCAGCTCGCGCAGGCTGAAGGGCTTGGTAAGGTAGTCATCCGCCCCCACTTCCAGGCAGGCGACGATATCGGACTCCTCTCCGCGCGCGGTGAGCATGATGATGGGAACGGGATTGTCCTTGCGGATTTCCTTTAACACCTCCAGACCGTCGAGCCCGGGCATCATCACGTCGAGAATGATCAGGTCCGGCTTGAATTCCTTCACCTTCTGCAGCCCTTCCATACCGTTGAAGGCAAACTCGATCCGGTAGTCAAAATCCTTGAGATA
>CAYWLT010000291.1:0-3351 GCA_964459295.1 uncultured Thermodesulfobacteriota bacterium | reverse complement strand
GGATTCCCCGATCAAGTCGGGGAATGACAAGAAAATGAATAATTAGAGGTTCCCAATATTATTGCCAGGCACTGTTTAGGAAAATTTCACTATGCGCTGGCGGCGGCCCGGGAGGCGGAAGCAGCAAGGCGGTCAATATCGCACTGATCGGCGCGCTCTCGAATTGCTTTGCCGTGGAAGCACGCCTCCGGCAGGAGGCCATCTCGTCAATGCTGCCGGCAAAGCTGA
This sequence comes from uncultured Thermodesulfobacteriota bacterium, assembly GCA_964459295.1. GTDB lineage: Bacteria > Desulfobacterota > WTBG01 > WTBG01 > WTBG01 > CAZWCD01. The sequence goes on along the minus strand of CAYWLT010000291.1, from coordinate 3,123 downwards.
TCGAACTCAACCTGAGGGCGTTTGAACTCGGCCGGCAGAAACACCACAGTTGTTCCTGATGAAATATTGACGAATCGCTGCTACAAGGAGCTCAGCATGCCGAAGACGGCAAAGGACCCGCTGCACTATGCACGGGAGATCGTGGGCAAGGACCCCATGGCCACCTATCTGGGCATAAAGGTGGAGGAAGTACGGAAAGAGTATGCCTGCTGCTCCGGTGGGTATAAAGGCATCGCTCTCAGCTTCACCATCAACTTCACCAGGGGGGCGGTCGAGGGGGAAAAATTGCGGCAGAAGCATCGCCCCTTTTTATCGGGAGAAAGGTGAGTCTGTGGAAAATCCAGGTCACCGGCAAAGGTGGGAAGTTGATCGCCTCATGCGAAGGCTTCGCCTATCACAAGGATTAGAATCCATTACAGTTCAGGCCACCTGTTTGCCGGTGGCCTTCCGGGCATATTCCTCCATACCTGCCATGTAGCTCTGAAAAATTGCCTTGCTGAACGGATGCAGAACCGGACTTTCAAGAACCCGCCGCACACGGTTTTTCTTGGTGTAGAATTCCATGTTCGCCCAGACCGCCAGTTCTCCCAGTTGCTCCCGGGTCAGATGCTTGGTGCGCACCACCGGCTGGTGAAAATCCCATTTTTTAAGGTCATGCTCCACTATGTATTGCTTGCACTCATCGTACATGGGCATGCCCGGCACCGGCAGCAGCATCTGCAGGGATGAAACATCGGGATCAATCGTATCCAACGCCTGCACACGTTTTTTTATTATCGCTTCGTCATCATCCGGGAAGCCGATCATCCAGGTGATCACCGAGGCAATGCCGTATTTTCTGAATTGCTCGGTGACCTCCCGCACATCATCAACCGTAATTCCCTTGTTCATCTTCTTCAATTCATCTTCATCGGCCACCTCAAGACCGAAAACGCCGGAAATAAAGCCGGTTTCATGCAAGTCCTCAAGCAGATCCCGGTCCCGCACAAACGAATGGGCATTGCCCAAAAAGCAGTACTTGATGTTGAGCTTGCGGCTCTGCATCTCCTTGAGAAATTCTTCAACCCTGCTTCTCCTGGGATTAAAGTTGAGATCATAGATATGCACGCACTGTACCCCGTACTTTTTTTCCAAAAGCTCCAGTTCATCCACCACCCGCGCCGCTGACTTGATCCGGTACCGCTGCCAGTCCCGGTTGCCCCGCGGATCCATGGTAACCCAGTCTATGCAGAAGCTGCACCCGAAGGGGCATCCCCGGGAGGTAAAAATTTCCTGATAATGCTTCAGCGTGCTCCATCCCTGGTATTTATCCATGGGGAAGAGATCGTATGCCGGCATGGGAAGATCATCCAGGTTTTTCATCAGCGGCCGGTATTCATTGATCCGTATCGTCCCATTATAACGGCGAACCAACCCCTTCACCGAGGCCAGATCCGGTTTGGATTTGCACAGCTCTTTGCACAATTCAGTGATGGTGATTTCCGGCTCCCCGGCGATCAGAAAATCAAACTCCGGCGTTTCCTCGGCAACACTTTGGTAGTTTGCCGCGATATAAAACCCTCCCACGCAAATAGGCGTATGAGGACGCAACCCCTTGATGAATTTAGCCGCATTCTGATAGTGCGGGACGATGGCAACGGTCTCGGTCATCTGGTAGGCATCCCCCATGTAGATCAAATCCGGATTTATTCCCTCGATGGCCTTAAGCATCTGCTGAATATCCAGGCCTAAAGCGCGGCAGTCAAGCACTCGCACATCGGCGCCCGGCACCCATTCCCGAATGCAGGCGGTCAACTGGGCGTGGCTTACATTAATGGGCTTATGATTGCCCCAGTATACCCACGATCCCAGGGGCGGCTGTAAAAAAAGCACTCTCATCGGCTTCTCTCCTTGTTGATATCGTTATGATCTTCGCGGCTGAAAGCCGCTCCTGCCATTCGTATGCCATTCCGAAATCCGAATTACGGGGCCTACCATTTGGTCCGCATGAGCGTCCGTTCGGTAAAAAACATCTCCTTCAAGCCGGTATCGAATTTCACCCATTCAAGTGCGATTATGGTATTGTGGCTTTCGTCGTGATTATCCACCTCAAGCAGCCACTCCATCTCAAGCTGGCTGCCCTCGATGGGTTTCCAGTAGACGAAAATATCCTTCTGGTTGCTCCCCATTTCATCGAAGTAGGAATCAAGTATCCTCAAGCCGGTTTTTTTCTCCAGGGTAACCTTCCGCTTGGCGTAATACCAATCCTTCCGTTTCGGGCGCGCCTCGATAACAACGGTTTCCGCATTCTGATAGTAGGTAGTGCCGTCGTTGATTGAACGGTGCCCGGGGAAACGCTCTTCACCCAGCATGGCATAGGTTTCATCACCCCATTTCCGCGAAACCACCTCTTCATAGGTGAAGTCGGTTCCCATAAACGAATCGTCCCCTTCGGTTTGTGAAACGCGGCGTATCTTTCGCAAGCTGGGCAGCCAGAGCCATACATCCTGATCCCGTCCGGGGCTGAGGTAGGTCCAGGTCAAGACCGACAGACCCCTCACATTTTCTGGGCCGGCGCAGGCAGTAATGTCCTTGTAGTCAAGATCGTCCTGGGGACGGTTCAAGATGATGCGATAGCGGTGCCAGGTGCGGGTCAGCTTCAAGCCCGTCTTGTTGATGCGATGATCCCTCATCACCGCGTCATAATCCTTGCTGTCTTTGCTGTAAATGGTATGTAAAGCTATTTTCATCAGATCATCGGCGCTCATGCCCGGACCGGGCCGGGTCATCGTGCCGGTGCTGGTGGGCAAGACCAATTCGGCACGGGCAGGCACTCCTGAAAGACATAACCCAGCGGAAACAAGACCAGCGAAAACAATCAAACGCAACACATGCGCACCAGCGTTTCTTTTCTTCATGGTTTCTCCGTTTCTCCGTTTGTCATTGAGGGTACCTCTAAAAATTCACCATACAACCTCTTTCTGTCATTCCCGCGAAAGCGGGAATCCATAAAAATCAAACACATGGATTCCCCGATCAGGTCGGGGAATGACAAGAAAATGAATAATTAGAGGTTCCCTTAAGTATTACTTACATGAAATTTTCTGCTAACTTTGAACAACTCGATTTTAACCCCTAAAAATG
>CAYWLT010000290.1:0-3358 GCA_964459295.1 uncultured Thermodesulfobacteriota bacterium | reverse complement strand
TCTTTCTCAGATATGTGTTTACGACCGGTAGGAGCGGCTTTCAGCCGCGAATGCAGCGCGCCTGACGGCGCTCCTACCGAAATTTCAAAAATCTTTGGCTAGTTTTGACGCCGGATTATGTAAAGCGCAAGATCCCTGAGATGGTCGGCACGCCGATCAAATGAGCGGATGGCATCAATCGCGCTCTCATAGCATTCCATCATCTTTTTCCTGGCTTCATCCATTCCGATAATGTTCGGGTAGGTAGCCTTGCCCTTTTTCTGATCACTGCCGGTGCTTTTGCCCAGCTGCTCTTGTGACCCTTCAACATCGAGGATGTCGTCGGCAATCTGAAACGCATGACCGATTGCCTCGCCATAGCGCCTTAAACTTTGGATATCATCCGGCGAAGCGCCGCCCAGGATGCCCCCCATGAGAACCGACGCCGCAATCAGGCTGCCGGTCTTATGGCTGTGAATGTATTCCAGCCGGGCCTGATCAATCATCTTGCCCTCCGATTCCAGATCGACCACCTGGCCACCGACAATTCCCCGTGAACCGGATGCCTCTGCCAGAATTTTTATCACCTCAACGATGCGTTCAGCCGTATGCACACCCCGGCTGTAGCCGCATGCGAGTATTGTAAACGCCTCGGTCTGCAGGGCATCGCCGGCTAGAATTGCCATGGCCTCGCCGAACACCTTGTGGGTTGACGGCATCCCGCGCCGGAAATCATCATTGTCCATGGAAGGAAGATCGTCGTGAATAAGAGTGAATGTATGAATTAATTCCAGCGCGCACGCCTCCTCCACGAGCAGGTCCGGGTTCCCCCCCACCGCCTCGGCCGCGGCAAATGCCAGCGCCGGCCTGATGCGCTTTCCTCCGGCAAAAAGGCAATATCGCATCGCCTCGTGCAGGGAGGGAGGGAATGCCGCCTTGTCCGGTAGCAGGCGATCCAAACATGCATCGACCGATTTTCCCTTTACATCAAGATATGCTGCCGCATTCATGTGCTGCTCATTCATCCGGCGATAAAAACTCCGTTATCTCTGGCTACCGTAACCAACCCGCCCGCTCACGCCCCTGGAAAGGCGATCTTTTACCCGGGGTTACCTTTGGGAAAGTTTAGTTTGACACCCCGCGGTTGTTTTTTTATACTATATCTCAATATATTTCACCACTACTTTGTTCGAAACCCTCTATGATAATTCGCCCACTCCGCTCCTTTTCTCCCCGGCAACAGCAACAACCGGCTCGATACGATCGGTTCGCAGATTCATTCCCTATCCCGCATATCTTTCGAAAAAAGCCTAACTGATAGGTTGTATTATATGGATAAAAATATAAAACTCGGCATCAGCTCCTGCCTGCTGGGCAACGTGGTGCGCTACGACGGAAGCAGCAGCCGGGATTCCTTCCTGATGGATACGCTGGGGAACTATCTTAGCTACGTCCCGGTCTGTCCCGAAGTTGAGTGCGGGCTGTCCATACCACGCGAGCCGGTCCGCCTGGTCGGCAACCCTGATGCCCCCCGCTTAGTGACCACGCGCACCGGAATAGATCATACCGAACGCATGCTTTCCTGGGCGCGAAAGCGTGTGGTCGAACTGGAAGATGAGAATCTCTGCGGTTTTATATTTAAGAAAAATTCGCCCAGCAGCGGCATGGAGCGGGTCAAGGTTTACCTGGATGATTCGGGAAAGCCGGTGAAGAAGGGAGTGGGCATGTTCGCCCGCGCGTTTATGGAGCATTTTCCCCTGCTCCCGGTGGAAGAGGACGGACGGCTCTGCGACATGCATACACGAGACAATTTCATAGAGCGAATATTTGCGTTGAAACGCTGGCGGGAACTGCTCGAGGGTGAAAAGCATCGCGGTTCCCTGGTGGCCTTTCATACCAGTCACAAACTCCTCATATTGTCCCATGGCACCCGGCACTATCAACTGATGGGAAAGCTGGTTGCCCGCGCAAAGGAACGATCCCTCAAAGAACTCTACGCGCAGTACGAATCGCTTCTTCTGGAGGCGCTCAAACTCATGGCCACGCGCAAAAAGCACGTAAATGTCCTGCAGCATATAATGGGATATTTCAAAAACGACATGACCGCCGACGAGAAAAAAGAGCTGCTTGAAGCCATTGAAAGCTATGCCCAGGAATATGTTCCGCTGATTGTTCCCATTACCCTCATCAATCATTATGTGCGTAAATATGACCAGCCATATCTCAAGGGGCAGGTCTATTTAAATCCCCATCCGTTGGAGCTGCAGATCAGAAATCATGTCTAACCGAGAACGCAACAGTACATGAACAACACCGGGGTGTGATTGCTACAATCGGGCAGGGAAAAGCGAGGGCCGGTAGTTTACTGGATGGGCCGTGACCATCCTACCATAACAATCACGCCACAGCTCGGACAGGTTCAATCAATCCCCGTAGACAATAATCGTCTGCCGGCGCAGGGTGCCCATCAGGATTTCCTCGGTTTTACAATCCGTATAATAAATTTTGGTCATACCCGACTTTTGGGCCATTTCATCAATTTTATCTGTGTCCCATTGGGCTGAGGCGCGGGTAAGCTTGCTGAAGGGCAAAAAGAGGGGTATCTGGACCCGGTAGGCGCTCAGGCTGAATGACTTTGACCCCAGCGGGGTATTGTTGAAATCCCGGGACTCGGAACGGACAATGTTGGTATAGAGCATGCCGCACCCTTGAAGGCTCAGCGCCAGCAACGGTATCACCAGTATCAGGAGCACACATCGATTAGTCGCCATATACCACCGTGGTTATACGGGTGTAGATTCCTAAAAGCACCACAAAGTATTCAACATCGGCATGCTTGATGACCTTAATCCCGCCGTTGTCGGCTGCCGCCTTGGTTCCCGCGTCACCCCAGGCGAAGAGCCATAAGAAGGACTTGAGCTCTGATCTTCCGATTTTATCTCCCAGCTCGGTCAGCTCATAATTTTTGTCATGCGGCCGCTGCACCTTCATAAAGATGCATCCGGAGGTTACGAACGTCAGAATCATAACACATGCAACCACGCCGAGTACTGATCGCTTCATCTGCATCTTCTCTTTCTCCTTTCGCGTGGTTCCGGTTTGGTAACTATTTCATAGTAATCACCTGTTGCCACAGCATCACTCGATGGCTTGGTTCTTTTATTTTTCCTCATGGCCCTGTCATCTCATGTATGATCCAATGAAAATCCATAACATAAATCCTGCAATTTCTCTAGCAGGTTGTTGAAAAAGCCGTTTCAGGCAGGCCGTTCAAAAACATCCAGATGCAAGGCGTGCGATATCCTGAGAAATGAGGCGTACATACAAGTACGCTGCAATGAAGAAGGATGAGCATAAGGCAGCCGATGGGTGTTTTTCA
>CAYWLT010000289.1:0-3386 GCA_964459295.1 uncultured Thermodesulfobacteriota bacterium | reverse complement strand
TCAATAAACCGTATTTTCACCTCAAAAAAATGAATTTTTAGAGGTGCCCTATATAATGATGTGCGCGCGCTGTCCCGGGAAATTATCCGATGTCTGCCATGAGAATACCCGGATAAGCGCCGCCTATCATGACCGGCTGGGTGAAGCGGAAGAATACCGCTGGTGCTGTCACGCGCGATTTTGCTTAAGCGCCGCTCTCTCGGACGGCACCGTGCCCCTGGAGTCGGGCCTCACCGTGCAGCGATATGCGGAAACCAAGGCCCGGGAAGACGGGGTGCGGGGTGTAACCACCGTCATATTCTGCCGATCGTTTGCCGACCTGGCAAAAAACTTTCACTACCAAAAGCCCACTGAAAGTCCCCCGGAGATGCGGGAACTCGATATGAGCCATTTCGGGGCCTGCCTGCTCTGTGACGAACCGTTCGGCCGCCAGTGCGAAGAGCAGGTGGAGCGGGAATTCGAAAACCTCGCACGGGCAAAATCCTTGGTAGGGGAAAGGATGTGGTGTGGCCACACCGTCAATGCCCTTGCGGATATTCTCATCGACCGGCCAGGCGGCGAGGAACTTGTCCGAAAGATCATTGGCCTCGCCGAGCGGATAGCCGAAGAGAAAGGGCACCCCGGCGTAATCACCCGGACCTTCTTTATCGCGCTGGGCCGGATGCTGTGAGGGCAGGCGGCGGCTGCGGCATGAAGGTTAAAACGGTACGGGAGAACCGCGCCGCGATTCTGAGAAGAAAAGGCCTGCTGCATGGAGTCGCCGGCTTGAGCCTGCGTTTAAAAACAAGAGGGCGTTTATTGCAGCAATGAAGACCGTGCAGAAAAACGCACGCTGAAGCTTGCGGCTACGGCATGCGCTCAAAAAGGGGCGTATTGCCATACGCCCCTACTGATGACCTGACAAAAAGGGAACTGTCTCTCAATTATACTTCCGTGCTCAGTTGTCGTTAAAGGTCTTGAGCTTGTTGCTTCTCAGCGGATGCATGAGCTTGCGCAGCGCTTTTGATTCAATCTGCCTGACCCTTTCCCGGGTCACCTTAAAGTCCTTTCCGATCTCCTCCAGGGTGTGATCCGAGGATTCCCCTATTCCGAATCGTTTTCGCAGCACTTTTTCCTCCCGCGTGGACAAGGCGGCCAACGCCTTGCCGGTATGTTCATCCAGACTTTGCTTGAGCAGCGCTTCCCAGGGAGAAGGGATTTTTTCATCACTGATGAATGCGCCGATCCGGGCCTCACCATCCTCACCGACGGGTGCGTCGAGTGAGACGGGATCTCTCACCACGTTGAGGATCTTATCAACCTTATCAGGGGATAATCCCGCCTTTTTTGCCAGCTCGTCGGTGGTGGGCTTCCGTCCGCCCTCCCGGCTAAGGTAGGCGGAGGTTTTTGCGATCTTGTTCATCGCGTCACTCATGTGGACGGGAATCCGGATAATTCGTGACTGATCGGTAATGGCCCGGGTTATGGCCTGCTGAATCCACCAGGTCGCATAGGTGCTGAATTTGTGGCCGCGCTCATATTCAAACCTGTCCACCGCCTTCATCAGCCCGATATTGCCCTCCTGGATCAGGTCCGGGAATTGCAGGCCCCGATTGTTATATTTTTTTGCCAGGCTTATCACCAGCCGCAAATTGGCCTTAATCAATTTATCTTTTGCCGCCTTTATCCTGCCTTTGCTTTCCTCAATGTCACGCACACAAAGCTTAAGCGCGCCGGCATTGAGCGTTGACTCACGCTCAATTTTTTGCAGCTCTTTCCGGGCTTGGTTGATGGCGGCCCCGTATGCCAGCAGGTCTCTTTTCCCGATGCCATACCGCCGTCTGATCTTTCGCGCATCACCGGGATTCCTTTGCACCCGACGAATCAGCTCCTTGAGTTGATCAAGGGTCATGCCGGAGGCTGATACGCATGACGCGATGGCCTGTTCCTGCTCCTCCAGCCTGCTGAGATAATCCTTAAGACCCCGGGCAATGCGCTCAAGCCAGCCCTTGTTGATCCTGAGCGAACGTACCAGCGCGGCGCTCTTTCCGTCATGGTGATCAATCATCAGCTGCATGCGGGTTTTCCCGGCCCGGGAGAGGGCCTGACCGTTGCGCAGCTTCATCTCCAGCCGCAGTTTATACTGCCGGATCCGGTTCAGTTGCGCCACCAGGGAAAAGAAGCGCTTTTCCCAGTTAACCTCCTGAGCCTCTCCACCGGTTGCGCAATCCTCCATCACCTCACGAATCGACACTTCACCGTTCTTGAGCTTTTCCCCCAAATGTACAATCGCATTGATCGTATACGGCGCGCGCAGAAGGGCATCCAGAAATTTCTGTTCACCCGCCTCTATCTCCCGGGCGGTTTCCACTTCTTCCGAGCGAGTCAGAAGCGATTCCGCGCCCAGTTCATGCAGATACCGTCCCACGGGATCATACGATTGGCCATCGCCAGCATCTTCTAAATCGATTTTTTCATCGGCCGCATCTTCATGCGGCGCTTCATCGACGTCACCGGCATGCTGGGACAACGCTGCGGCATCATCAACCACCTCAATGTGGAGATCGCCAAGGCGCGTCACCACATCATCGATCCGGTTTTGCCAAAGCGCGCGCCGAGGCAGCGCATCCGCAATTTCCCCATAGGTGAGGAATCCCCTCTGCCTGCCCCGGTCAATCATCTGATGTATCTGCTCGAGAATCTTTTTATCGGTCATGGTAATCTTTTACCGCCTTATTAAAAATTTTTCTCCTTGAAGCACAACCGCCTCCGACAAAGCGCGTCGCCCTTCCTGCCGGACCGCCATTCTGCTTTCCGACCGCTCACGCATAAAAAAGGCTTCGCCCCCGACCCCGCGTCAGGGTTCTATCCGATATTCATCTATGGCAGCTAACACACCTTGTAGCAAAGGCGGGAAAAAATGAGGTTATGCCTCCAGTTGAGTCCGCATGAAACAGGGGAGAATCGCGCCTTGTCGGGAGGAACACCTTTTACCCGTTCAATTGATCAATTGATCATGATAACATATTTCTCCTCGGATTCCGGGTTGATGCGGTGACACAACACAGGCGTGAATGCGTGCAGTACCACTCCGAAGGAATGAGCGCCGACCGGTATAAGGAGAGTTCCACGCTGATTAATGGTATTACAAACGAACTGTTCTGTCAATGAGACCTGAAAATGCAAAAAAAATATAAAGAAAAAAGAACCTTGTAATGGGCATCTCAGGTGAAATTACCATTCTATTCGGATGATAATGTATTTTACTTGAGAAATTTTTCTTAAATATGGTCATTTTTATATAATAAATATCCCAAAAATCGCGTTATAAAATCTATCTTATAAAAAATAGCAAAAAAAGAAAAGGACATTGAGGTCCTTTTCTCACGCTAAGAAATTCTCATTCT
>CAYWLT010000288.1:0-3405 GCA_964459295.1 uncultured Thermodesulfobacteriota bacterium | reverse complement strand
GGGATGCTTCGTGGGTCGCAGCACCGCCACCAAGTATGGATGGAAGATCGGTGACCGCGTTCCCATCAAGGGCACCATATACCCCGGCGTCTGGGAATTCAACATCCGCGGCATTTACGACGGGACCCGGGCGGAGGACGATACCACCCAGTTCTGGTTTCAGTACGGCTATCTGGATGAGCGCAAGCAGTTCCTCAAGGGAATGGTGGGGTGGTATATGGTGAGGGTTGTCCGGCCTGAAGATGATATTCATGTTGCCGCGGCCATTGACCAGCGCTTTGCCAATTCCGCCTATGAAACCGTGGCGGAGACGGAGAAGTCCTTTCTCGCCGGCTTTGTCAAACAGATCGGCAACATCCGGCTGATCATTATTTCCGTGGGCAGCGTGGTTCTCTTCACCCTTCTTCTGATCACCGGCAGCACCATGGCCATGTCGGTGCGGGAGAGAACCGGTGAGCTGGCCGTTCTCAAAACCATCGGCTTTACCGATGCCGCGGTCATGCTGCTGGTGCTCGCCGAGTCCCTCCTGTACGCGGTTCCCGGCGCTCTCATCGGCCTGGCCCTGGCCAAGCTCTTTACCCTGCGGGGCGACCCCACCGGGGGGCTCCTGCCGTTCTTTTATCTTGATCCGGACCGGATGCTGATGGGGTTCGGCCTGGCGCTGGCGGCGGGCATTGCCGCCGGCATCATTCCCGCGCTTCTGGCCATGCGGCTTCGAATCGTGGAAGCCCTGCGGAGGGTATGAGCATGGCCCTTCCCCTTATCTACAACCTGCGGAGCGTCAGGGTGCGCTGGGCCTCCACCTCCATCGCCGTGCTGGGCATCGCCGGGGTGGTTGCCGTCTTCGTGGCCATGCTCGCCATGGCCCGGGGGTTTAAGGAAACGCTAGTGGCGTCGGGGTCACCCGGCAATGCCATTGTGCGGCGGGGCGGCTCTCTGTCCGAGATGGAAAGCGTCATTACGCTCGATCAGGTCCGGGTTGTCGCGGATGCCCCGGGGGTGATGAGAAACGCCGAGGATATTCCACTGCTCAGTCCGGAGGTGGTCCTTATAGCCACCCTGCCCCAGAAAAACAAAGGCGCGCATGCCCTTGTCCAGTTGCGGGGGGTTTCGGAACGGGCGCTGGAAGTGCGGGAGACGGTGAAAATTGCCCGCGGCCGGTGCTTCCGGCCGGGCATTGCCGAGGTAGTGGTGGGGAAAAATATAGCCCATACCTACCGGAACTGCAACCTGGGGGACACCCCCCGCTTCGGGGGGCGGGAGTGGACCGTAATAGGCATACTTGATTCCGGAGGGAGCGCCTTTGATTCCGAAATATGGTGCGATGCCATCCTGCTGAACCAGACCTATAACCGGCCGGTCTACATCTATCAGTCAGCCACGGTGAAGATGACCTCTCCCGACGCGCTATTTGAGTTCAAACAGGCGCTGACCGCGGATCCGCGCCTGACGGTTGATGTGGAGCGGGAGCGGGATTATTATGAGCGCCAGTCGCAGGTGGTTACAACCATGATCCGGGTATTCGGTTCCCTGATCGTCGTGATTATGGGCATCGGCGCGGTATTCGGAGCGCTCAACACCATGTATTCGGCGGTGGCGGTCCGCTTCAGGGAGATTGCCACCATCCGCTCGCTCGGGTTCGGCAGCGGCAGCATCGTCCTCTCCTTTCTATGCGAGTCGATCTTTATCGCCCTGATCGGCGGCGTGATCGGCTGCATAGCGGCTCTTCCCCTGAACGGCTTCACCGCCTCGACTCTCAATTTTCAGACCTTTTCCAATCTTGCCTTTGCCTTTCAGGTCACGCCGGACCTGCTGCTCCAGGGGATGCTGTTTGCTCTCTTGATGGGCATCGGGGGCGGGCTGTTCCCGTCCCTCCGCGCGGCGCGGGTGCCGGTGGCCATAGCGCTGCGCGAGCTGTAGGATCGGCGGCGTGTCCGGTGACGCAACCGGCGTATGGCCGTATTCCCCTTCATGCGGTTATCTCTTCCGCGCCTCCCCTTTCCCGGGGCAGGACATAGAATAGGTTTGCCTTTTGTGCCGCAGTGCATTAAAATCGACGCGTCGGTTGTGGAGTCTTGCCGATGGGATAGACGGCATAAAACAATACACGGGTAAGGAGGCGGTGCCAAATGAATGGTAAGGCAATCGTAGCGACATGTCTGATAATCCTGGCCGCCGGATGTTCGCGGGAAATGAAAAAGGAGTATTATCCCGACGGCAAGCTCAAGGCGGTGCTCAACTATAAAAAGGGAAAGCTTGACGGTCTGGTTCAATATTATTACGAGAACGGCAACCTGAAGGAGCGCGCCAACTATAGAAACGGCAAACGGGAGCGCGTCAGCACAACCTACTATGAAGACGGCAATCTCAAGGAGGAGATTAATTACACGGGGGGGAAGCGGGAAGGGCTGACCAGGATCTATGACGAGGATGGCCGTCTGTTCGGGGAGGCTGAGTACCGAAATGATCAGCGGATAAGCGAAAAGAAGCTCATTTCTCCAGATGAATCATGACCAGAAGCTGATTAAAGCGTTTGCCCAGGAATCGGGATGCCTGGAGAAGGCTTTTGTTCTTGACGATGGTGGCGCGTGAATAAACCGGGTAGGAAAGGGCATAGCGCGCAAACCCTGAGCTTTTGGCAACCTCCTCGATATAAGATACATCGAGGCCTTCCCGTACCGATTCCAAAAACGCGCGTCTTTGGGGTGGCGGCATCGCATCGGCGATCTCGGTTACCATCTCTCCGGGCGGATTTTGCCGGAGATCATACAAAAAGACCTCGCCTCCTTCCTTGAGCACTCTTCTGATCTCCGAGAATGCCTTGCTTACCGTGCTGAGATGGTGTAACACCCCGAAACTGACTATGCAGTCAAATGTTTTATCCGCAAAGGGCATGCAGTTAATGTCAGAAAGCATGAAGGTCAGGTTTGACACCTTTTCACGTGCATTGATGGTCCGCGCCTCTTCAAGCATCTCACCTGAAATATCAATCCCGTATAGCCGGCAGGCGGGCAGCCTTTTTGCAAACTCACGCGCCAGGCTGCCCAATCCGGTGCCCAAATCGAGCATGCGACGCTTTTCCCGGCGCAGGTTTGCTGTGATTTCGTCGGCAATCAGGGGGTAATTGGAATACATGAAATCCCGGTTCAGACACAGGTATTCCTGTACCGCCTCGCTTTCCGAGGCCAGGCCGAATTCCTCGCTTATTTTTTTGCTCCCGTTCTCCATAGCCTTGCCCGCATGAGAAAGATCGTGATGCTGCAATGAGTCCCGCGGTTTTATAAAGACACACCAGAATACTTTTCAGCTCTGTTGTGGAGATGAAGGGGATGCCCTCTCCCCTGGGAGATTGTGTCATAATGTCATTCTTCTATGTTGAAAAGCAAGTCTCTTTTTTACATGGGT
>CAYWLT010000287.1:0-3409 GCA_964459295.1 uncultured Thermodesulfobacteriota bacterium | reverse complement strand
TTCATCTTCCGGCCCCATCACCGAAAAAAACAAGGCGCTGATTATTTCAGCGCAGGAAAGGCATGAGGTAGGGTGCCCCGATCCCGCCGCGGTGGTGGAATCAAGCGAGGCAACCCGCAATTTGTTGGCCATGAGTTTCAGGTCGTTAATCGGTGTCACGCTTTTTCTCTCGCGAACAGTGATTCAGAAAATCTTTTCGCCGCTGATGCCGGTAAGCCTGCCCGCCGCATCAAATTGCAGCACATCCCGGTGAAAAAGTTTTTTCCGGTAATCGGTATAATAGATGGTGCGGGGTCTCACCCGGAAGAATTTCAGGTCGGGTCGCTCCATGAACTTGCGAAAGGGGGCATCCTTGGAAAGGATATAATCCTTCAATCTGCTGACCTCCTCTTCTGCCGTAATAAGTTCCGCTACCCCCTGGTAGTGCATGCATTGCGCCGGGTTGCCGTCATCAATTTGGATGGCGATGCTGGGATTGCTCAGTAGGTTTCTGAACTTATTGGAATTGGGAAAGGTGGAAAAAGCCAGTTCATAATCCCTCAGCGCATAATAATAAACCTTGGCGGCAAAAGGTATCTCGTTGAGCGAGGTGGCCACGACGCATTGCCGGTGGTCGCGCAAGTACTCAATGACGTTTTTCTCCGTCAGATCTCTATCACTTGTATCCGTATTCATGGCACTCTTGACCAATGGGGTGAGTAGTTCTTGAAACTGGTTGAAGATGAATCTATCAGAACTTCCGGCAATTGAAAAGTTTATTTTCACCGTCTCCCAACCCATCCTGATAAAAAAATATCCCCCCGGCAGGGTTTGCCCAAGGGATTGAGGGTAGTAGCATTCGTGTGGAGGGGATTCGTTGGTTCCCGAAGTGTTTTTAAAAAGCCTGCTGAATAGTATATGGCTCAAAGACACTTGGTTGCGGCATCGAAAGCCCCACCCCTTGAGCCACCAATCAGATGGTTGTTGTAAAATTGCGTTTTTGTATTTTGAAGGATGGACCAGGAAACCGGATAATCGGCAGGGTAAACAACAAATGATGAACACATGGCATGATCGCCTACAAAAAGCGAAGGCCGATAACCACATAGGAGGGGGCCAGAGTAGTTATCGGCGCTTCATTGCCTCAAGAATGAGGCTATGTCATTTATAGCATAAGCAAAAAAACAATGCAACATAAAGTTAAAAAAATATTAGACCCTGTTTCCAGAAATATTGTTATATTTATTAATTAGTTGCATCGATAAGCTTTACATACCCAATAGATGCTATGATAAATTATAAATGTATTCCGGCAAAAATATTTGCAAAAATGAGTTAGCTATTGACACGAACGAAAGTTTTTGTTATATAGCAAATCAGTAAAGAATGAATTCCATTCATTCTTTCACCTCCAAAGGGAAAATGGTTAAAGCGGACCATTTCCCCTTTTTATTGGGCAATGCTCAACCATGGATGCCAGGGTTATTTATTTCTTTATAATCACGCTGCTTGAAACCGGTCTTTTAAAAGAATGCCTTCTTTCACCAGGGATAAAACCTGCTTCACCGGGACCGGCTTCTGAATCACAAAGTTTACCGCCTTTTCTTGCAGCTCCGATTCCATTATGTTCACGTCCCATCCGCTAATGATCGCTACCGGCACCTTTCTGCCGATGCGCTTGATTTCTTCCGCTCCACCGGGGATAGCGGCGGCTCAAGCTGCATCTTTAAAAGTAGAACCCTATAGGCGGAATCCTGAATGGACCACTTTATCTATTCCAGGGCATCTTCGCCAGAAGCATGCCCATGGCGCAGGTATCGGTGATGCCGGCGAACACCAGGCCCGCCCCGACAAATGCCGGCACCACCAGGAATGCCTCATGGAAAAAGATACCGGCAAGCGTGCCGATGAACACCAAACCGCCGGCCGCAACCCGCACCTGCCTCTCCAGGCTCATCACCGCCTTGCCTTTTTCCACCGGCAATTTCTGCTCATCCCATAAATCAGTGCCGCCTTTCACCACCAGCACCGGCGCCGTGGTTCTTCCCTCGATCAGCTTCGCCGCCTGGGTGGCGCGCTTGTCCGATTTGCAGAGTATGAGCAGGGGCTTCCCCGCGTCTTTTGCGAGAAGGGTGTGATCAATATACTCTTCACTCAGTGCGCTCAGTTCGTGCAGTTCAGCGCCTGCCGCTCGAATGGAGCGGTATTCCGCAGGAGTGCGGACGTCGATAAGCCGCGCGCCTTCCCGGTTCACCTTTTCCAGTGCTTCACCTGGGGAAATAAATTGCATCTTCCAACCTCCTTATCATGGATACGAGATTTAAACATCGGATACAGAGCGGCAGTCCGGGACGGCTTCACCCGGCAACCGGTTGCAGGCGATCCTCATCCGCCTGCTCTTGCTCACGCGGCCAGGAGCTGCTTAAATTCCTCTGCTTCAATAACCTCTGTTTCCAGGAGTTTCCGGGAAACCCTTTCTAATAATGCCCTGCGGCCGGTGAGGAGTTCTTGCACCCTGGTTTCGCTCGCGCACAGTATTTCCTTTATCTCCTCATCAAGTTTTGCTGCTGTTGCTTCGCTGTATTCCGGCTCGGCCCAGAATGCCTGGTCCCGGTTCAGAAACGGCGGCTGGTTCCTTCGCGGGAAGGTGGCCAGCCCCAGGGTTTTGCCCATGCCGTACTCGGAAACCATGGCCCGGGCAATTTCGGTTGCCCGCTGCAAATCGTTGTGCGCGCCGGTTGAGCTGTCCCCAAAGACGATAAGCTCGGCGATGCGTCCCCCCAGCAGCACATCAATCTTGCCCAGGAGTTCCTGCCGGGTCATCAGGTAGCGGTCCTCCGTCGGAAGCTGCTGGGTATAGCCGAGGGCGCCGATGCCGCGGGGTATGATGGAAATTTTGTGCACGGTGTCGGCCCCCGGCGTAAAGGCGGCCACCAGGGCGTGCCCGCTTTCATGATAGGCGACAATTTCCTTCTCCTTGGGATTGATGACCCGGTTCTTCTTTTCCAGGCCGGCGGTAATCCGGTCCACCGCTTCCTCAAGATCCGACATGTCCACCTGCTGCTTTCTTTTGCGGGCGGCAAGCAGCGCGGCCTCATTGACCGTGTTTGCCAGATCGGCACCTGAAAAACCCGGCGTCCGCTGGGCGACCACCTTCAAATCGACCTGCGGGGAAAGCTTCACATTTTTAGCGTGAACACGCAGGATGGCCTCGCGCCCGGCAACGTCCGGCCGGTCAACCAGCACGTGCCGGTCAAATCGTCCCGCGCGCAGCAGCGCCGGGTCCAGCGTCTCCGGCCGGTTGGTGGCCGCCAGGATCACCACACCGCTGCTGTGATCAAAGCCGTCCATCTCCACCAGCAGCTGATTCAGGGTCTGTTCGCGCTCATCGTGCCCGCCGGTGATGCCGGGATTTCTCACCTTGCCGATG
>CAYWLT010000286.1:0-3437 GCA_964459295.1 uncultured Thermodesulfobacteriota bacterium | reverse complement strand
CGGGGAGGTGGAGCGGAGCCTCATCCTGGTGGACGGCGCCCTGCTGCTGGTGGAGGCGAGCGAAGGACCGCTGCCGCAAACCCGCTTCGTGGTAAAGAAGGCCCTGGAGAGAAACCTGCCGATCATTCTGGTCATCAACAAAATCGACCGCAGCGACGCCCGCATTGAAGCGGTGATCAACGAAGTATATGATCTGTTTATCGACCTCGGTGCGGGAGAGGAGTACATCGAGGGCCCCATACTCTACACCAATGCCAAGGCGGGTGTGGCCCACGCCGCGATGGGTGACGATTCGGAAGATCTCCGTCCCCTTTTTGAAGCGATCCTCGCCACCATACCCGGGCCGGTGGCCTGCGACCAACACCCGACCCAGTTGCTGGTCACCAACATTGATTACGATCCGTATGTGGGACAGGTTGCCATCGGGAGGCTCAGCAACGGCGTGATTGAAATGCACAAGCGCTACAGCCTCTGCGGTGAAGGCGGTATCACCCCGGGGATCTCCTTTTCAGCGTGCTACACCTTCGAAGGGCTGGACAAGAAAAGGTCCGAAAGGGTCGAATCCGGTGACATTATCGCGGTCAGCGGCCTCGAATCCGTCACCTTCGGCGACACCATTTCTTCCGAGGATAGCCCTGTCCCCCTGCCCCGCATTGCCGTCGATGAGCCCACGGTTTCAATGATCTTTTCCGTAAACAACGGGCCGTTTGCCGGCCTGGAAGGCAGATACCTCACCTCCCGGCACCTGAGGTCACGGTTGCACAAGGAGTTGCTCGGCAATGTGTCACTGCAGATGAAGGAAAGCGCGCTTACCGACTCGTTTGAGGTCTACGGCCGGGGAGAGCTGCAGATGGCGGTGCTCATAGAAACCATGCGGCGGGAAGGGTATGAATTCATGGTCTCCAAACCCCGGGTCATCACCCGGGATGAGAAGGGTACGGTGCTTGAGCCCCGGGAGCGCGTCTTTCTCGATATACCGGAGGAAAAAATCGGCACCATCACCGAGAGCATGTCGGTCCGCAAAGCGGTCATGACGCTCCTGCAAAATCACGGCCATGGTCGCATCACCATGGAGTTTATCATCCCGTCCCGGGGGCTGATCGGGTTCCGCAGCCAGTTCATGTCAGAAACCAAGGGCGCGGGGGTGATGAATACGCTGTTCGAGGACTACGCCGAGTGGGCCGGTCCCATCCCCCAGCGACTCAATGGCGCGCTGATTGCCGACCGCGCGGGAAGGGTGACCGCCTATGCGAGCCACGGGATGGCCGACCGCGGAGAATTGTTTGTGGAAGTGGGAACCGAGGTATATGCGGGCATGGTTATCGGAGAACGCAACCGCACTGAAGACCTGCTGGTCAACATCACCAAGGAGAAGAAGCTGACCAACATGCGCAGCTCCACCTCCGACGCCACCATAACCCTTCGCCCGCCGCGCTCCCTCTCGCTCGACCAGTCCATCGCCTTTATCGCTGAGGACGAGCTGGTGGAAGTGACCCCCCAAAGCATCCGTCTCCGCAAAATCGAGCTTGACGCGGTCAAGCGGGCCGCCATCCGCAAGAAGGAAAAATACGGCTAGCGCAGTGCGTCATTGATTGCTTTATGGAGGGGTGGCCCGTGGCGAGCCACGAGAGGACGATCGGAGCTACCGCGCTACCGCCAGCTTCTGTCCCGCCTGAATCGGCCGGTCCTGGCTGAGATGATTGATCCGGCGCAGGTCATCCACCGACAGGCCGTACCGCCTGGCAATGCTGTACAGCGTTTCTCCCGGCGCGACGACATGGTGCTTCTTCCCCGGCGCGACATCCGCCGCTGCCTGCGCCGGCTTTCCCTCTACCGCCGGAGAGGGCCGGGGGGCCATCTTTGCAAGCTGCTGGTTCAGTTCGGAGATCGCTTCCTCCAGCTTTATCGATGTTGCCTTCGCATCGTTGGTCAATTCAGTCAATTCGGCATCCTTCTTTTCGAGCTGGATCATCTTCTGCTCCAACCGGTCCAGCCGCGCATTCAGTTGGGTAAGCGCATCCTGAGAAGCCTGCCGTCCGCATGCCGACACAAAGGAAAGAAGAATCCCCGCGAGCAGCATACGCACAATCCGTTTCCGTGGGCACATGTGATCCTCCTGTGGTTAGGGTGTTGACCGGTTTGGGGGGGAAGCCGGCGTGTTGATTTCCGGCGGTTGATCCTCCTCATTGACCCGCTGCGTGCGGCAGCGGCATGGCCTTGCCGGTGCGGTCCACGCACACCATGATCACGCATCCGTCAAATGACGTGCTGGCCCTGCCGCTTTTCCCGTCACGGATAATCATTTCCACCCGCACCCGCACCGATGTCCGGCCCACGCTTTGTATGGCCCCGTTGAACTCAAGCAGGTCTCCCAGCATGGCCGGCGTGATGAAGGCGGCATTTTCAATGGCCCGGGTGACAAAGTTGTGCTGCGGGTAGGTTCGAGCGCAGGCAATGAAGGCAAGCTCGTCAATCACCGAAAGAACCCTGCCGCCAAACAGGTTGCCGTACTGATTGAGATGCTCCTGCCGCACCACCATATGATGCTGAACGGTCATGGTCATATCATCACCCCCGCTCGCGAGTGTGCCGGCGGAAACCCGGCCTCCCGTAAATTCGGGCATGCGGCATTCGTACCCGTCACGCAACAATTATAGCACAACTCCACGTTAAGATACCACATCACAATTGCGGTCACGCCAAAATTATCCCCTTCAAAACGGTAAAAAAGCGCGGGTGCCGCTTTGAATTTTCTTGCCATTCCCCGGCATGACCTATATGATCAAGCGCGTCGGTTGATGCAACTCAAAGGAGACGGCCATGAAAAAATACGCTTTAGTAAGTATCCTGGTATCGCTGATCGGCGGATGGACCGCTGCACCGGCGGCGCTCGGCGCAACCCGGACGCTTGAAATAACCAAAGGCGTCCTGCTTGATAAAACCGGGTTTTCCCTCTCTTTTTCTCTAAGCGGCGCCCGGGTGGTCATCCGGCACATCAATGATGACGATACCGTTGTAAAAGCCGACATTACCTACAACACCCCCCCGCAAGGGAAGATGCGGGAGCCAAAGCTCCTCACCACAAGCGTGGGAAACACCTTTATCGCGGAATTCAAATCGGGGATGAGAGTCCTGCCCTACACCAACTCCACCATCGAGAAATGGGACATTGCCATTGGAAACTATGATGTGGATACCAAACTCAAGCTGGTATGCAAAAACGCATCCGCCGACCTGGACCTATCCGCTTCCCACATCGGCAATTCCAATTTCGCTTTTTTCAACCTGACCGGTCCGGGAGGCGCGGCCGAACTCAACTTTGACGGCCTCTATGCGGCAGGGGATCACCACGCGCAGATAGTCACGACCGGTATGCTACAGTACATCACCATTCCATCGGACGCGGGTGCCCAGGTGGTTGTCCTCCCCTTCTCCCT
>CAYWLT010000285.1:0-3438 GCA_964459295.1 uncultured Thermodesulfobacteriota bacterium | reverse complement strand
TTTTTTTTAATTTTGCCAGCCTGGTTGCCTTGAGCAATGTCGCGGTGGTCGCCCAATACCTGTCGACCTGCTCGGCATTGTTGTGGCTGAGGCGCACGCGGCCTGATCTGAAAAGGCCCTTCAAGACTCCTTACGGGACAGCGGTTGCCCTTGGCGGCTGCGCCATAAGCGTCTGGCTCATCAAGCAGGTGCGGCCGGCGGACCTGGTGCTGTCCGCGGCGGTGCTTGCAGCCGGTTTTCTGTGCCTGTGGTGCTTCAGGGCAGGGAGCCGGGGTGGCCGATAGTTTGCTCGGTCAAGGCTCCTTGTAAAAAAAAACGGACGCAACGGAGCGCGTCCCTCCACATGATTCAATTTTGTATGATTCGGCGTCATTAATTTTCTTGATCGATTTGTTGTATTACATGTAGGGGCGGCCGGTTGTCCCTCCGTATTTATGGTTGCATTACCGAGATCGATGTGTAGCGGTGTGGAAATGAACGTGCGCCGCGGTCCGCCGCCTTACCAGCCATGGCGCAGGGGAGATTTTCTTGCGGCGGTTTTTCTCCTATCGACCGCTCTCCACTTCACGATCGCCGTTCCCCAGGTCAGGCCGGCGCCGAAGCCGCACATGGCCATGATCGAAGGAATTTTTATAGCGCCTTTTCCCAACTCTTCCATCAGGGCGACCGGGATGGATGCGGTTGAGGTGTTGCCGTAGCGGTCCAGATTGGTGACCACCTGCTCCGGCGCCAGCCCCACTTTCTCCGCGATTGAATTGATTATCTTGATATTCGCCTGATGGGGAATGAGATAGTCGACGTTGTGTACCTCCAGCCCGGCGAGGGCCAGGGCGCTTTTTATGGAATCAGGCATGCTGCTGACGGCGAACTTGTAAATCTCCTTTCCGTTCATGTTAACCACCTGTTCTCGTCGCCCGTTATGGGCCACGAAGGGGCAGGCCTGCCCCTGCAGGGGAATGTACAGCTCACTCGCCTTGTTGCCGTTGGAGCGGATGTCAACGGAAAGGATCTCATTGACGCCGTCGGGAGACCGCTCCAGGATTAAAGCGCCGGCCGCGTCACCAAAAAGAATGCAGGTGGATTTATCACTCCAGTTCAAAAACCGGGAATGCACATCGACCCCGATGAGCAAAATCGTGCGGTAGGTGCCGGTCATGATGAAATTCCGGGCGATGCTTATTCCATACACCAGGCCGCTGCAGGCGGCAACCACATTGAAGGCGGCGGCATTGGCGGCGCCGATTTCCGCCTGGACCTCACACGCGGTGGACGGGTAAAGGGAGTCGGGAAGGGAAGTGGCGACGATGATGAGGTCAATATCCGCGGGGGCGATGCGCGCGAAGTGCATGGCGTCCTGGGCGGCTGCTGAAGCCATGGACACCGCGGTTTCATCACTTCCCACCACCCTTCGTTCCCGGATTCCGGTCCGGGTGATGATCCATTCGTCGCTGGTGTCAACCAGCCGGGCGATGTCGTCATTGGTTATTACTTTTTTCGGCAGGTACCGCCCGATGCCGGTGATGCTTACCGGATGCAATTGCATGGTTTCCTTTACCTTGCTCTTTGCCGATGTGCCGGACGCTGCACTGACGGCAGACCTCCGGCATGTTGTATGGTTTTTCCCTCTACCAGCAAAATTTAAGCCTCATTGTGCCCTTAATCAGTACATCCGTCAATAGAAAAGTTATCCGGCTTGAAGCTGCAACCACTGCCCGAGTGCCACGGCGCGATCATCGCCGGGCAGTGGCAGGGTGACCTGTTGATAGCGATGGCCGCCGGAAACCAGCGTTGATCGCATCTTGTCCGACGGTGCGCACCGGCCGTCGCGAGCGGCGTTTATTGCCTTGACAACGTGCCCCCGTGCATATATAAATCATTATGAACCCGTATCCTTAGGCTCCTTGCCGGGGGCGCTCCCCGCAATGCCAGGCGGTGGTGGCTGCGGAACAACCCATGCCCTCGGTTCGGTAAGGAGAGGATCCCCACGCAACGATGACCGGTACCGGACTGACACGATGCCGGTTCTTTTATCCAGCCAACCGGAGGAGGCCCCATGAAATACGGCGCGCGGAATCAGTTAAAGGGGAAGGTGGTTACAATCAAGAAGGGCGCGGTGATGTGCGAGGTTGCGGTCGCCGTTGGTGGCGGCACCATGGAATCGGTCATGACCATAAATTCCCTGAAGGATCTGGGCATAAAGAAAGGGGACACGGTAAAGCTCGTGGTCAAGGCGGTGAATGTGCTGCTGGTGAAGGAATAACCCCCATGGCCGCTTCTGGCAACGGCATTAAACGTCATGAATGCGATTGATCTGGTCAATATGGTGAAGTCCGCGGGGTGAGCGGCTAAAATTTCTCCAGGGGACCTGGAGGATGTGCTGTCGGGGTTTAGCTCGGGGCAAGATGACCGGCTGCTTAACCGCCTGGGAGATTATGAAGATGCGGCGATTGTCCGCTTTCCCCCCGGCAAGGCGCTGGTGCAGACGGTCGATATACTCACTCCCATTGTAAACAACCCCTACTGGTTCGGCCAGATTGCCGCGGCGAATTCCCTGTCGGATGTGTATGCCATGGGCGGCGAGCCGTACACCGCCATGAATATTGTCTGCTTTCCCATCGCAAAGTTGGGGCGCGACATCCTGAAGGAAATCCTCTCCGGCGGCATGGACAAGATCAGGGAAGCGGGCGCGGTGATGGCCGGGGGGCACAGCGTAAAGGATGACGAGTTGAAATATGGACTTTCGGTCACCGGCATAATTGACCCCGGCGCATTTGCCTCAAATAACGGCCTTAAGCCCGGGGACCAGCTCCTGCTTACCAAGCCCATCGGTACCGGCGTATTGTCGACCGCCCTTAAGGCCGGGGTGGAGGGAAGATCACAGGTAGAGGAGCTTATCTATAAATGGGCAGGGCGGCTTAATAAGGCAGGTGCAAGGGTCATCGAGAAACTTGGCCTGAAGGGTGCGACCGACGTCTCCGGCTTCGGCCTGGGGGGACATCTGCTGGAGCTTGCCCGGGCCTCGGGTGTGGCGATCGATCTGTGGCTCAAAAAAATTCCCTTTATCGATGAGGCCGTGCGCTTTGCCGGTATGGGCATGTTTCCCGGGGGGAGCGCCGAAAACAAAAAATTCTGCCAATCCCTGCTTGCCCTTCCTGAAAGGGCCGACCCGGCATTGATCGATCTGGTGTTTGACGCCCAGACCTCGGGTGGGCTGATTCTCTCGCTGCCGGAAGGGCGGATGGCGCAGGCCAGGGATATGCTGCTTGAAGCGGGCGATCTTGCCGCGCATATCGGAGAGGTGACGGAGGTCGGGCCGGGCCGGGCACGGCTGAATATTATCTAAGCGCCGGTCCATTGGTGATAATCTTTACACCGGCAAGGAATCCAAGATGGATGCGTCGATTATCAGGGCGGTCAACAAACTCTGGCTTCCGGTAT
>CAYWLT010000284.1:0-3450 GCA_964459295.1 uncultured Thermodesulfobacteriota bacterium | reverse complement strand
AAAGGCCTACCACAATGCACGGTAGGCCTTTTCGCTACAATAATTTCTGCAAATAAATATTTATCTCTTTGGATCCATCGGCACATCTATCATCGATTGATATTCTGACCATGAACCAGATAATCCATCCACCCAACACGAAATCAGGCATAAATCAATTAAAAAGAAATCCACCGCAACATACCCTATATTCACCTTACCATCAACCACTGTTCGTCCAGACATTGAGTCCGTTTCACAATCTATTGTCAAATAATTTTTATCACGGCCTACTATTACAGACCTATTACTTCGCGTCCTAAAAACGCCAGCGTCATTGCTTAAAACACAATTGGCAGAAACAATATCTCCTGTTTTTGCATCATATGCATTTACAGTAACTTGCTGGTCGCTCCCTCTCATAATGCTGGCGCATCCTGACAGCAAACAAATAGAAATAAAAAGTATGATCATCTTATTAGTTTTCATATCCTTCCTCCTGTATCATGGTGTTCTTGTTAATATTCATCACCTTCTCGGTTAATTGAAAGAAAATCATTATAAAAAAAGCCCGCTAACTATAAATTAGCAGGCCTATTATTTTTGAATAATTTTGATTGCCTTACACCTTCTTCATCACGCCGAGAAAATCCTCAATGGCCAGGGCGGGCATGGTTTCCGAGGTAATGCGACCGGTGGAACAGATCTTCAGGATGATGGTGGCCGCCGCCTTGTCGCTGGGCATATCCATGATAGAGATGAGATCATACTTTCCCATCAGCCCGTAGATGGAGACAATCTTCCCGCCCGAGGCCTTGATGGCTCTCTTTGCCATATCAAAGCGCTTTTGCGCCTTTTTAACATCCTTAAACCCTTCCGTGGTATATTTCCAGAGCGTCACATACAGTGCCATGAACAACCTCCTTCCCCTGCGATGAGAGATCACGCATCGTTACGACGCTGTAATGTTTGTAATATAATCCATTGCATCCTTGACGGTCTGGATTTTTTCCGCATCTTCATCGGGAATTTCCTTGCCGAACTCTTCCTCCAGCACCATGATCAGCTCCACCAGATCAAGCGAGTCGGCGCCCAGATCATCTACAAAAGAAGCTTCCGGCACCACCTCATCTGCGCTCACCCCCAATTGATCGACAATGATGTTCTTTATTTTTTCCTCTACGTTCACCGCCCTCACCTCCTTCCCCCGTTAGGTCGATATTGATTTTTCAATTTTAGCCCATGTGTCGCGCAGCGTAACCGTGAGATTGAAAACAGGTTTTCCCGGCGCAGAGTCCCTGGTGTCGACACAGAAGTAGCCCTGCCGTTCAAACTGGTAGCGATTGCCCGGGCGCGCCGCCGCCAATCCCGGTTCCGCCCGGCAGGAGGTTACTGCCTGCAGCGAGGCGGGATTTAAATATTTCCTGTAATCCTCTCCCTCTTTTTCAGCGGTTGCGTCAGGCACGGAAAATAGCTTGTCATACATTCGCACCTCGACCGGAACCGAATGCGCCGCCGACACCCAGTGGAGCGTCGCCTTGACTTTACGCCGGTCGGGTGAGTCTCCGCCGCGGGTTGCCGGATCGTACCGGCAATGCAGCTCCACCACCTCACCGGTTTTCTCGTCCTTCACCACGCGCTCGCAGGTTATGTAATAGGCATAGCGCAGCCGCACTTCCCTGCCCGGCGCCAGCCTGAAAAATTGCTTCGGCGGCGACTCCCGGAAATCGTCGCGCTCGATGTACAGAACTTTGGAGAAAGGGATTTTTCTTGTTCCCATGGAGGAATCTTCGGGATTGTTCACCGCATCCAACTCTTCCTCAAAATTATCCGGGTAATTGTCAATCACCACTTTCAGAGGATGCAACACCGCCATCACCCGCGGGGCCCGCCGGTTCAGGTCCTCCCGCAGGCAATGCTCGAGTAGGGCAATGTCAACCACGCTGTTTCTTTTGGCCACCCCGATGCGCTCGCAAAAGGCGCGGATGGATTCGGGTGTGTAGCCCCGCCGCCGCAATCCGGAAATGGTGGGCATGCGTGGGTCATCCCAGCCCGACACATGCCCCTGCTCAACCAGCTCCAGAAGTTTTCGTTTGCTCATTACGGTGTAGCTCAGATTGAGCCGGGCGAACTCGATCTGCTGCGGATGGTAGAGATCCAGCGCCTCAAGAAACCAGTCATACAGGGGGCGGTGGTCTTCGAATTCGAGCGTGCATATGGAATGGGTTATCCGCTCCAGCGAATCGGAAATACAGTGGGTGAAGTCATACATCGGGTATATGCACCATCGATCACCCGTCCGGTGATGGACCGCCCGGAGGATGCGGTACATCACCGGATCCCGCATGTTGATATTCGGTGAGCCCATGTCGATTTTTGCCCGCAGCGTCCGCGAGCCGTCGGGGAATTCT
The DNA here is from genome assembly GCA_964459295.1 of uncultured Thermodesulfobacteriota bacterium. Taxonomy (GTDB): domain Bacteria; phylum Desulfobacterota; class WTBG01; order WTBG01; family WTBG01; genus CAZWCD01. Next base: position 1,060 of record CAYWLT010000284.1, on the reverse strand, counting down.
CCCGCCCGCATGCGCTCAAACAAATCAAGATTTTCCTTGGCCGAACGATTACGGTACGGGCTGTTGACGCCCGGTTCACTGAGCGTACCCCGGCTTTTCCGCATTTGATCCGGGGTCAGATCGCACACATATGCCCTTTCCAGCTTGATAAGCTCCACCGCGCACCGGTAGATCTGCTCAAAATAATCAGAGGCATAATACATCCGGTCGCCCCAGTCGAATCCAAGCCACCTGACGTCCTCCTGAATCGATTCGACATACTCGGTGTCTTCCTTGCTGGGATTGGTGTCGTCAAAGCGCAGGTTGCAGAGCCCGCTCCGGTATTCAGCCGCAAGGCCGAAATTGAGGCAAATGGACTTTGCATGACCGATGTGCAGGTAGCCGTTGGGCTCGGGTGGAAAGCGGGTATGCACCCGGCCCTCATACTTTTTTGCCGCAAGGTCATCGTCAATGATCGTCTTGATAAAATGTGTCGGCGCGATGCGTTCCGGCGTATCCATGTTCACATGCATCTAGCTTCCTGATCCGCATTGCCGCAGCGGAATCATGCCAATGGTTTTGCGGCCTCTCGCAGTGCGATCACATCAGCCACGTTTCTCGTAGCGTACGCCCGGCCGGTGAGAGGCGCGGTTTTTCCCGGAGTTCGGTACGGTCATTGAGGGCAGATTAGCAAGTTCCATTTTATTTGTAAAGTACAAGTTTATTCGCAGCCCTTCTGACTGGATAGAACGCAAGGTGGTTCCGGCAATCTATGCCCTTGATTACTTCAAAACAGGAAAAACATCCGTCATTATTCACGTGAAGAGCCGTCCCGCGGCGTGCTGCTTGCCTGTCTCAAATCAGGCCTATTTTTGTTGAAAAGCACACGAATGACAGAGCATGTCACTTTAATAGCTGCAGGGTAATGGATATAATCAGTTTTATAGTGAATTACCCCGCAGCTGAGCTGCGGGGCATCAAAAGAGAAAAACATCTCCTCCCCCTTGAGAGACTGTTTCACAATCCCATTCTGAGGCTGCAGCCGAAGAATCTCCATTTTCAACTCATTGATTCTATGAGA
>CAYWLT010000283.1:0-3461 GCA_964459295.1 uncultured Thermodesulfobacteriota bacterium | reverse complement strand
AGGAGGGAGACGAATTGCTCGGCCGCCTCTATTGTCGACGGTTCGGTTTGCCGGGGTGGCGGGGGCGGGGGGGAAGGGAAGAGATATCGCTTTAATTCCTCCCGCGACAGGTAGGCGGCCACCAGGATGAGCAGGGTGCCGATGAGGATCAGGACAAGGGCGTTCCCAAGGACGGGACGCCCTGCGTGCCGGTCCGGGTTCGCCGCCCGGCGGTCAGAGCGGCGCTTATTACTATGCCTCTGCCGGATCATTATTGGTCTTTGGCCGGCGGGTTTTGCGCGTCCATCTTTTTGAAAATATTCCAGCTCTTGAGCAGCTGGGTGGCCCGGGTGAGCTGGGGATCCTCATCGTCCCCCGATTTTTCAGCTTCTTCCTGCTCCGGGGCCGGCGTCTGCTCCAGTTCCCGCCCCTGCTCCTCTTTCTTTAATTCGGGTGTTCCGGTGTCTGCAGGTTTGCCCGCCGGTTCAAAATGGCCTTTCAGATCCTTTTCTTTGATGATCGGCATCACTCGTTTCCCATCGCCGACAGGCGCTGTCCGATCCTTGACGATGACATCGGGCACAATGCCGGTTGCCTGAATGGATCGCCCGCTCGGCGTGTAATAGAGCGCGGTGGTGAGCCGCAGGCCCGATCCGTCATCAAGAGGGATAATGGTTTGTACGGAAGCCTTGCCAAAGGTGGTGGTGCCCAGGACGACCGCCCGGTGACGGTCCTGCAGCGCCCCGGCCACTATTTCCGACCCGCTGGCGCTCCCCGCGTTGACCAGCACGATGATGGGGTAGTCGCGCCGCGCATGATCGGGATGAGCGGTAAAGCTCATGTCCTGGCCGGGAAGCCTCCCGTGGGTATAGACGATGAGACCATCCTCAAGGAACGCGTCGCAGACGGTCACCGCCTGGTCCAGGAGCCCGCCGGGATTATTGCGCAGGTCGAGCACCAGCCCCTGAATGGGCTTTGCGCCACCTTCCAGGTCTTTCAGCGCCTTGTCAAACTCTGTGCCGGTGTTTTCCTGGAATTGGCTCAGCCTGATGTAGCCGATGGTGTCATCGTCAAGCCGCTTATGCTTAACGCTTTTGATGCGGATGGTTTCCCGGATGAGGACAAAGTCCTTGGGCTCAAAAAAACCTTCCCGGATAATGGAGATGGTAACCTTCGTTCCCGCCGTCCCCCGCATCTTTTTTACCGCGTCGATCAGGGTCATGCTTTCAGTCGACTCCCCGTCGATGCTCAGGATTTTATCCTCGGCTTTCAGCCCGGCCCGGTAGGCGGGGGTGTCCTCGATGGGCGACACGATGGTGAGGATGTTTTTTTTCATGGAGATCTCGATGCCGATGCCCCCGAAGCTCCCCTTGGTTTCCACCTGGAGTTCTTTGTACATGTCCGGCATCAAGAAGGAGGAGTGGGGATCGAGCGTGCGCAGCATGCCGTTGATGGCGCCGTAGATGAGATCCTCCGGCTTGGTTTCCTCGACATAGTTCTTCTGGATAATGCTCAAAACGTCGGAGAACACCTTGAGCTTTTTATACATCTCATCGGTTTGCGCTCGCAGGGTGTCGCCCTGGAATATGATGATCGCCAGCGCGGCGGCAAGGGCGGCGATGATGAACAATTTTCGTGAGCGGTTGCGGTACATACACTCCTCCTCTGGCGATGGGGATCGAATCCTATCGTGAGCATTTGCGCTGCTGCATGCAGGGGGCGGTTGGCCCCCTCTTCCTTATCATATTTTCCATTGCCCAATCAAGTGGAAGGCACTTATTTTAATTTGAGCCACTGGGAAGGATCAAGCGGCGCGCCGTGATGTCTCAGCTCAAAATACAAACAGGGACCCCGGAGCGATCCGGTATCTCCGGCCAGGGCAATGACCTCACCCGCCGCCACCTGCTCGCCGACTTTTTTCAGTATCTCGGAAAGATGGGCGGAAAGGCTGTAATAGCCGTCGCCGTGATCGACAATCATCATATTTCCATAGCCCTTGAACCAGTCCGCATAGAGCACCTTGCCGTTGTATATGGTCCTGACCGATTCCCCCTGACCGGCCGCCATCTCAATTCCTTTCTGGAAGAACACCGTATTCAGTTCGGGATCGGTGCGGTTGCCGAACCGGCTGATGATCCTGCCGGAAACCGGCGGGGGAAGGCTGCCCCTGAGGGCTTCAAATCCCTTGCCGGCAGGCGGAATAAACTGTTCCCGCTTCTGTACCCGCCTCTTTTCCAGGTCATCGATTAATGTCTGAAGCTGCCGGGAGGATTGCTCCAGCTCCCGCACGGCCGCGCGATGGAGTTCCTTTTCGGATCGTATGGTCTGGAGGAGGGCGGATTTGTCCTGCTTCTGCCGGCTGACCCGGGATTCGGTCTCAAGCGCGAGCGACCTGGTTTGTTTGAGGGCTTCCTGGTTTTCCATGAGCGCCCCCTTCTTCTGCTCTTTGAGGGCGCGCGTTTCCTCCATGCGGCCGATAATCTCCCGGTCCTGTCCCAGGATCAGCAGCAGATACTTGATTTTACGCGATAGATCGGCAGAGGAGCGGGAATCAAAAACGGTGCGGACTACGCCCCCGCTCCGTTTGAATTTGTAGAGGGCGACCAACCGGGACTGCAACTGACTTTCCTGCGCCGCCAGCCGCTGTTCTATTTTTTTTACCTCGCTGTCGATGCTGAGCGCCTCGGTGGTGAGATGCCCCAGCTTGCTGTTGAGCCGGCTCAGCTGGTTTTGACTCTCGGAAAGCTTTTTATCAATGGCGTCGAGCTGGCTGATGGCGGCCTGTTCCTTCTTCTCGGTCCGGCTCAGCTCTTCTTTCTTTTGTTTAAGCCGGGTTTCAATGTCGGTCAGGGTTTTCTTCTTGCGGGAAAGCTCGTCGTCGCCGCCGCGCTGCCGGTTCTGGGCATGGACGAGTCCGTGAACCAGGAGCAGCAGCAGCAGGGCATAAAGGCTGCCTCGTCGTCCCAGCAGGACTCCTCGCAATGACTGATTGATTTTGCTTTTCATTATAAATGAGTGCCGGAATGTAATACTAACGACCGGTCATTCTGCGACTCGACCGCAGAATCCGGTTGCAATCTTTATTGGATCCTGCAATTCTTAAAGATGCCTCTAAAAATAGGATTTTCAGACAAATCTCCGATTGCAACTTATTGATTTTCCAGATCGCCATGTAGAGCAAAATTGAATTATCAGAGGTACCCTTACATGGACCTTGTTTTCGAATCAAACCCCCATGCCCCGTGGGAGCACCACGAAGCATGAAAATCGATAATTTCCCTCTCCCAACCGGAGACTGTGTCACAATAAGGAAAATCTCATGTTTGTCATTCTGAACCCTTCGCTTTGACATTCTGAGTGAAGCGAAGAATCTTCGTTTTTAGCTCAGGATAAACTCTGTGAAGAATCTCATTTAATCAACGAGTTAAAAATGGAGATTCTTCGGCTGCAGCCTCAGACCTTATGCTTGAAGATGGTTAATC
>CAYWLT010000282.1:0-3464 GCA_964459295.1 uncultured Thermodesulfobacteriota bacterium | reverse complement strand
CTTGAGGTCGATGACCCGGAACCGCCGCGCCAGCGCCTCGTCCTCCTGAATGTACATTTTAAACTCGGCTGAAGTCGTCGCCCCGATGATCTGAACCTCGCCCCGGGCTAGCGTGGACTTGAAGATGTTCGCCGCGTCCGCGTTGACCCCCAGCGCCGATCCCGCCCCGATGATGGTGTGGGCCTCGTCGACAAACAGGACTAAGTTTCTGGCTTCCTTCAGCTCATTGATGATTTTTTCAATCCGGTCCTCAAACATGCCCCTGAACATGGTGCCGGCAACGATGGTGTTCATCTGGAGGTTTACGATCTGGTGGTTTCGCAGCCGGGCGGGCACGGTTTCCGGCTCAAGCTCCAGCTTTTTTGCCAGACCTTCAACCAGGGCGGTCTTGCCCACCCCCGGCTCCCCGATGATCATCACCGAGTTGGATGTGTGGCGGTGACAGAGGATTTCAATCATCTGATTAATTTCCTTCTCCCTGCCGATAAACGCCGGAAGTTTCCCCCATCGGGCGAGCTTGTTTAAATTGACCCCGAAATACTTTAGATGGGTCGGCAGTTCGAATTTCTTCTTGTATTTCTCCTTCTCTTCCGCGAGCAGGCGGGCCTTGACCGTGACCGTCTGGATCACCCGGGTGCTGTCCACCCCCATCTCGCTGAAAATCCGCACCGGCACGCTCTCCGACTCCTGGAAAAAGGCGATAAACAGGTCGCTCGAATTAATCAGCTTTCTTCCGAAGTGCTGCGCCTCCTTCCACGCCAGCCGCAGAATATTCTTCGTCGCCGCGGTGACATGCACCCCTACCCCGAGATATTCGACCGCCGAGGAAAGATAGTGCTCCATCTGCCTTAAGACCGTTTGGGGATCAAGACCGAGATCGAAGAGAATATCCTGAAATAACTGCTCCTCGACGCGGCTGAAGGCGAGAAAGAGGTGTTCAACCCCGAGGTGGCCGTGCTGCCTCTTTTTAGACTCTTCTATGGCTGCGGTTAAAATTTGTCCAACCTTTTCGGAGAAGTAGTCCTTGTAATTTCCCAAATCAATCACGTAATCACCCTGCGCAAGAAAGAGTGCACATCATATCAGGCTCGTCCCGCCGGGCGCGTTTGCCCGGCTCGCCTGCCGCTTGGTTGCTCTTATGATAACAGATCACAGCGCATTTTTCAAATGGCTTATGCGAAAATCGCCGCCGCCGCTTCCCTTGTCTCAATCGAACGGCGGCGGAGAAAACTTGAGAATCATTTTGCCGCAGTGCGTCCGCCCATCCGCCGGTTGCGGGCGGAACGGGTGGATGAACTTCCGGTGCTGCTACAGTTTCCCGGCTTCCCTCCAGGTAAAATAAATGCGGTGAAAAACGGTGAGGTGGGTGAATATGGCCAATACCCATAACACGACCGGCATTGCGTTCAGGAGATTCTGGAAGATACCCCCCGCCGCCAGCAAAATAATCCGCTCCGCGCGTTCCATGATTCCAACATCACAGCGCGGGATGATATTCTCCGCCCGGGCCCGCGTGTACGGAACCAAAATCGTCCCAATGGAAACAACCGCGGTGAGAACCAGCAGTTGCATGTTTTGTTTTCCCGCGTAATAGATGATCAACCCGATGAGGAGCACCAGGTCGGAGTAGCGGTCAATGACCGAATCGAGAAATCCTCCGAAGCGGGTTACCTTGTTAAAGGTGCGTGCGACCGCGCCGTCCAGCATATCACAAAAGCCGGCCGAGAGCACAAGCACCCCGGCGGCAACCCACCAGCCGTAAACAAAGGCGGCCGCCGCCAGCAGGTTAAGGCACAAACCGAGGAGGGTAAAATAGGTGGGGTTCAGGTCGGTATGCTTAAAAAAAAATCGAATCAGTCTGGCTAAAGGCACTTCCAGACGATGCTTCATCGCTGAACTTAGCATCCGACCCTGCTGCTCAATGCGCCCCGCAACCGAGGCGCTGAGGTTAGGCTAGCGACCAACCGTGGTGATGCCTGGCCAGGCGTTCCCGAAACAAAATCCGCTCCCCGCTCTCACTTGCCGCTGTCTTCAAATTCCGCGTCCACCACATCGTCTTCCCGCCGCGATCCATCGCCGGCACCGCCGGTCTCGCCGCCGGGGGGCGGTGGCTGGGACTCCGGCTGGTGGGACTGGGCCTTGTACATCGCTTCCGCCATGCGGTGCGACGCAGTGGTTAATAGCTCCGTTTTTTCCTTGATCGCCGCAATATTACCGCTTTCCACTGCCGCCCTGGCATCCTTCAGGGCATCTTCCACCGTACGGATCTCGTTTTCCGAAAGCTTCTCCCTGTTCTCCTTGAGGACTTTTTCCGTCTGGTATATCAAATTATCGGCCTGATTGCGCGCTTCAACTTCTTCCTTTTTCTTGCGGTCTTCTTCAGCGTGCATTTCGGCGTCTTTGACCATGTTCTTTATCTCATCATCGGACAAGCCGCTGGATGCGGTGATGGTAATTTTTTGCTCTTTGCCCGTCCCCAGGTCCTTGGCCGAAACGTTGACGATGCCGTTGGCGTCGATATCAAAGGTCACCTCTACTTGCGGAATACCGCGCGGGGCGGCAGGAATGCCCACCAGCTGGAATTTACCCAGCGTCCGGTTGTCGCGGGCCATTTCGCGTTCGCCCTGCAGCACATGGATTTCAACGCTGGTCTGTCCATCGGCCGCGGTGGTGAAAAATCTCGCTCTTTCGGGTGGGAATGGTGGTGTTCTTTTCAATCAGTTTGGTACGGACGCCGCCCAGGGTCTCAATGCCCAGGGTCAGCGGCGTCACGTCCAGCAACAGCACGTCTTTCACCTCACCTGCCAGAACACCCGCCTGAACCGCCGCTCCCAGCGCAACCACCTCGTCCGGATTGACGCCCTTGTGCGGCTCCCTCTCAAACAGCTTTCTGGTCAGATCCTGCACCTTGGGCACCCGCGTCGACCCGCCCACTAAAACCACCTCGTTAATCTCGGACTTCTGCAGCTTGGAATCCTTCATGGCAATGTCGCAGGGCCGGCGCGATTTTTCAATGTCATCATCCACCATCTGCTCAAACTTGGCGCGGCTGAGCTTGACATTCAGGTGCTTGGGACCTGAAGCATCCGCGGTGATAAAGGGAAGGTTTATGTCCGTTTCCAGGGTGCTGGACAATTCAATTTTCGCCTTTTCGGCGGCCTCCTTCAGCCGTTGCAAGGCCATCCGGTCCTTGCTCAGATCGATGCCCTGGTCTTTCCTGAACTCGGCGATCAGCCAGTCGATAACCCTCTGGTCCATGTTGTCGCCGCCCAGGTGGGTGTCCCCGTTGGTAGCCTTAACCTCCACCACATTGTCACCCACCTCAAGAATGGATATGTCAAATGTTCCGCCGCCGAAATCATAGACCGCTATGCGCTCATCCTTTTTCTTATCCAGACCGTAGGCCAATCCGGAAGCGGCCGGTTCATTAATAATCCGCAAACCTTCAACCCCGGCAAGGTTCC
>CAYWLT010000281.1:0-3483 GCA_964459295.1 uncultured Thermodesulfobacteriota bacterium | reverse complement strand
GATGCAACCGGGCTGTTAAACAAGGCGACTCGAAAAACGGAGAACGGGAGAATTCAGCGTTCGTTTCGGGGTTTAAAAGCCATTTTCGAACTTGAAAAGCGGCGATGTACATGAAAAAGCGTGTTTTTTGGAGAATGGAGAACTTGGAAGGGAATGTCGGGAGGGGTGTAACCTTTTGAAATTACGACTCTTAAAAAGACGAAGCCCCGCATCGCTGATGCGGGGCTTTATCCGTTAAGCAACCGGTTAGGAAACCGGTTGCATTCGTAGTTGGCTCCCCGGGCCGGACTCGAACCAGCGACCAAGTGGTTACAAGTGGCCCTCACGTTTCCATGAGGCTTGGACTATCTCATCTCCCTGGCTGACATGCAAATTCTCGATGCGAGAACCGGTGTCGGCTTTAGGAGTCGGGCGCTCTAGAGGCTTATTGGTTGGGGTCCTCACCTCATAGTCTCTGCACGTTCCTGCCTACATTACCCCTTCGGCAGGCTTCGCTCAGGGTTACCCTGTCCTCTCATTGCAAGATTTAGGCTTCCCTGAATTCACCCGATTTTTCAATCCCGATTTCTCGGGAAAGCTGCAATTAATCACAGCCACCCGCTCTACCTGCTGAGCTACCGGGGAGCATTGTTGCTTGGTATGGAGTTTATAATTAAAAACAATTGTTTTGTCAACTGTTATTGACTGAGGAATTGTAAGGGTGATTCTGCCCCGTTGTGATGGGTTTTCTTTCGACCCGCCGGAAAATTTCCTTGCTAGTTCCGATAAAAAAAAGTATATGTATGCGCCTTGACCGTATGCGTGGTTATAGACTGCTGTTGACTGTATCATCATGAAATAAAGTCAATTTTTTGCTTTCTAAGAAGACAAAAATTAGGTGCTGGGCAAAAAAAGGCGGCGCCGCAAACGAGGAGAAAATATGAGCAGGCCGGTGGTTCTCAACACGGAGTACAAGGACTTGAAGCTGGTGAGCCGGGGCAAGGTGCGCGATATTTACGATTGCGGCGACACGCTTCTGATCGTTGCCACCGACCGCATATCCGCCTTTGATGTGGTGCTGCCCGACGCCATTCCCTGCAAGGGGGCGGTGCTTTCCCAGATGTCCGCTTACTGGTTCTCGGAAACGGGAGACCTGATCGAGAACCATCTTCTGTCAACCGACCCGGCGGCGTTTCCGCCTCCCTGCCGCGCCCACGCCGAGACGCTGCTGGGTAGGGCGATGCTGGTGAAGAAGGCGAAGCCCCTGCCGGTGGAATGCGTGGTGCGGGGCTACCTCGCCGGTTCGGGATGGACCGAGTATCAGCGCAACGGCTCCATCTGCGGCATACCCATTGCGGCAGGGCTGCAGGAGTCTTCCCGGCTGGAGGAGCCTCTTTTTACCCCCACCACCAAGGCCGAGCAGGGGGCGCACGATGAGAACATAACCATGGCCGGGGTGGAAGATCTGATCGGGGTGGAACTGGCGCGGCGGGTGAAGGAGGCGAGCCTGCGCCTGTACGCCCGGGGCAGCGAACTGGCCCGCCGCAAAGGGATCATCATCTGCGACACCAAGTTCGAATTCGGCCTGTTCAACGGGGATCTCATCCTGATTGACGAAGTGCTGACGCCGGACTCCTCGCGCTTCTGGCCGGAGGATGAATACCAGCCGGGACGGCCGCAGCGCAGCTTCGACAAGCAATTCGTCCGGGATTATCTGCTCACCCTGGCCTGGGACAAGACGCCGCCGGCGCCGCACCTGCCCGACGACATCATCGAGAAAACCAGCGAGCGCTATCGGGAGGCGTACCGCAGGATTACCGGGCGGGAGCTCAGCCCCGGCTGCTGATGTTCTGCAGCAGCGAGACTCCATCTATATGGGGGGGGATGGGCAGGTCCAGCATTTCCAGGATGGTCGGCGCGATGTCAATCAGGTAGACGTTTTCCCGGTTGGAATTCAATCCCCGGATATAGAGCAGCGCGTCGTGGTAGGTGTGCATGCCGGAAAATTTCTCCTTGCCGGTAAGGTGCTGCCTGCCCAGGGAACCCTTGATGTCGTAGCGTGAATTGGAGAGGAGCACCAGGTCCGGCGCCTGCCCCGCGTAATCCCCCGAATACAGATCCTCTTTGCGAAACACCCGGTCAATGCCGGCAATCCCCAGAAACCCCTCGGTCAGTTCCCGGCGGAGCGGCTCGTAGTCCTCCGGCGCCACGCACCCCTGCGGCATCCTGCCCTGGAGATTGATGTACACCCTGCCGGGGTCGAGGATGAATGCCCGGGAGGAAGGATCGATGTCCTTGATCGATTCCGGCGGTTCGCGCCGGAGCCTGAGATACCCTTTTTGCTTAAGCCAGGTATTGGGGTAGAGCTCCTGTTCAATCAGGGTGAACCCGTGGTCTGCGGTAATGAGCAGGCGCACCTCTTTTCCCGCCGCGGTGACGATCTTTTTGATAATCCGGTCGAGCGCCCGGTAGTAATCGAGAAATCTTTGATGATAGGCCGAGCCGCTGTCCACAAAATCATGCCAGAAGTAGTGGTGGAGGCGGTCGGTTCCGGTGAAGGTGGCGATGAAGAGATCCCATTCCTTCTTTTTAAGCAGGTGCAGAATGGCATCTCCGCGCTTGTCCAGGGTGTAGAAGAGATCTTTAAAAAACTCATCCTTCTTTTCCGCCGCCTCCCGGTAGTCGACGTCAATGCGGTAGTCCATCTCCTTGAGTTGGGGATAGAGCGATGGCGGATACACCCCCTTTTCCAGATCGAGGGCGACGAATCCCGAAATGAGCATGCCGTTTAGCGGCCTGGCGGGATAGGTCTGGGGAATATTGACGGCGATGGTCCGCTTGCCGTGTTCCCCCAGGATGTCCCAGATGGTCGGGGCCTTGATATGGGTGGAGTTGGTAAAATAAATGTCGTAGGAGTCCGGCTTTCTTTCCATAAAGCCGTAGATGCCGTGCTTGCCGGGATTGACGCCGGTGATCAGGGTGGTCCAGGCAACCGATGAAACCGGGGGAATGGTGGATCTCATCTCCCGCATCATACCCTGCTCGCTCAATTGACCGAGAAAGGGGGTGACATCCATCTTGATGAAATTTTTAATGATGCGGAAGGGAACTCCATCAAGGCCGATCACCAGCACCTTCCCCTGATTTCTGTGACGTCTTCCCAGCATCTTCATCATGCGCGGTTTTTTTCCTCCCAGTATTGTTTCAGTTTCTCGAAAAGCTCATGGGGAACCTTGAGGCCGCCCCGCCCGGTGCCCAGCTCGATTCCCTCCAGGTTGGCCCCGTGAAAATCGCTTCCTCCGGTAATAAGCAGGTTATGCCGCCTGGCCATCGACCCGTAGACGGAGACCTGTTTTGCGCTGTGTTCCGTGTAGTGGACCTCTATGCCCGCCAGCCCCAGCGGGATGAGCCGCCGAACCAGGTCCTCCAGCTCGTCCGCGTTCGCGCAGTTGAGGGTGAAGGGATGGGCCAAAACCGGGACGCCTCCCGCCCCGATGATAATGC
>CAYWLT010000280.1:0-3489 GCA_964459295.1 uncultured Thermodesulfobacteriota bacterium | reverse complement strand
CTCCGTTGCAGACACCCGGGTGTTACTGGTAAAGTGTGATGACAACACCGTGACCAATTCGGTCCAGGCCGGCCATTTCACCTCACAAGCGAAACGCCCCGGGTACGCCATATGCATGGGCGCCGAGCTGGTGTACAAGGCGCGGAAGCTTGCGCTGCTGGACCCCGGCAAGCGGAACACCGGACCGGTGGCCGAATCCATACTCGGCGCGGTCACCTGTGACGTACCCATAAGCTACAGCCAGAAACACGCGGCAGGCGGCGGCGCCATGATCTATGTGCTTGACCAGGATGCGGCGGCCGAGGTGCTCGCACGGGAAGGCGAGGTGCAGCGAAAGGGGTATTCCATCATTGATATGCGCGACACGCCCTACGAAAAGGTTTCCGATCTTGCGTTCACCCGCAACCCCCTCACCAACCTCATGGGGTGAAGCGTCAGCCGCGGGACACCCCAGCTCCCGTCTCCTGTCCTTACAACCGCCCCACCCGCGCCGCTGCCTGCCAATCCGATAAAGCACAGAAAACTAATCCCTGGCGTGCAGTACCAGCGCTTCCTTTTCAGTTTTTGCCATTTTCGTTTTAAATAAATGGTGAACCGGTCCCTTTATCTGCGGAATATTATTAACCGGGTTGTCAAACACTTCGAAGGTTACCGGTTTGTATCCTGCTTTTGCAAAGAGCGGGGCAAAAATTTCCGCTTTGCTTGTGTAGGCCCATCGTTTTCTGAAAATTATTATGTCGGGAGTCATGGTCATATCTTCTTCGAGATTGTTTCCCACATATCCTATTATCACCTTGCTGCCCAGGTAATACATAAAAGAGCACTCTTCATAGTTCGTGGCTATAATGAGGTTTTCGGTATCCTTATAATTTGATTGAATATAGGGGATTGCGTAATCAAGAGGTCCCTTATATTGATGGACAAGTTCATATATATGATTCCTCAACAATTCAATCTTGTTGAATCCATAAGCCGCAAAAAGCCCTCCCATTATCAGAAGAATAACTACAACGAATATTCTCACCGACGCCAACCGCACATTTGATATCAATGAAAACATATTGAAAACATCGAATAATAGTATGATCGAAAGGAAGGGTTGGAGAAATATAAAATACCGCTCAAAAATAACCGGCAGCGGTATGTTGGAAGCCAGCCCGATATAAACCAAGAGCAACATACTAAGGAAGTTTGATGCATTCATCCGCAGCAGCGCTTTTTTGTACTCTGCTTGTACTTGTACGCTGTCTTTAACGACGGATTTATTTTTCTTGCCTTTTCCGGGGCTGGTACAATCGAATTTCAGGAAGCGTTGCAAGGCCAGCGCGGCGATCCGGGCAAACAGGATAACGGCTAAAAACTCATACTGCCAGAGAAACGACACTATATCCAAAAGTAAACGCGCTTGAATAAATCCCGAAATATGAAAAAAGCGCCTATATGCTTGGGAGATTTCGGCGGTATGGAAAAAACCTAAGAGCGGGAGCACCAGCACTACTGCTATCAGGAGCGGTACAGTTGCCGCGCTAAATTCACCCCAGGACTTTTTCTTCATAAATCTGATTAATTCAGTCAGCCCCATTGCAGCAACACATGCAAAAAAAGGCGGGGGAAATGAATTGTAAAACAGCACCAGGGTAACGGTAAACAGGGGGATAAAAAAAAATGGTTTGAGTGTTCTAAAAATCGTGTAACGGCTGTAAAGATACAAGATGATACTCAGCAGACATAGCGCTAACGAATAATACCGCACTTCTCGTAGGTGCAATATGAGCGGGATGGCAAGAAGTTCAAGGAATAAAAAGGCGGACAGAAAACAGAGCCTCTGCTTATGATTGAGAAAAAATGGCAAGCCCGTGAGGGCGATGACCAGCAGTCCCATAAAACCTGCCATCCCAAAGGGAATCCTCACAAGAGCCGTTTTAAGATAAATATCATCGGTCAACCTCGACAAAAGTTCACCGATCACCGCAAAGTAGAAGTGCCCCCAGACGGTGGCCACATAGGCATCCCTTTTCCCATCGACAGCCAGGTTTTTTTCGGGCAGTTCCAGCAGGTTGAGGACATTTTTCCCATCATGCACTTTAGGATAGCCGAAGGTGAGTATTCTTGTGGCAAACATCGCCGTTTCCGCCTCATCATTCCAGAGGAGTGGATAGGAGATGTTTTTAAAAATGCTCAGGGCGAGAAGGACTGTGAGCAGGGCGATGAGGGCGTTGAGTAGGACCCGGCCATTTTTCTCTGTCATCATATCCCATCCGGTAAAAACTATTTTTCAGCTATTACGAGCAGGACCTCGCCCTTTCGGGAAAAGAATAAAAGGATATTTATGATAAAGCACAAAGGACTGACCAGCAGAAAAAGCAGCAGGTGCCCGAACACCCTGGCATTTATCTTTATTTCTTTTTCAATCTGCAGATAGCGGAAAAAAAATTGATCCGAACGGGTGAGCAAGCTGATGAGGCTTTGCGCCGATATAAAAGTCGAATATTCCAGGGAAAAGGTGTGCACCAGCCTGATCCTGAATCCGTATTTTTTAAGCAGCGCGCAGAGTGTGGCGGGCGTAAAAAAATGGATATGATACTCCACGTCCAAACCGAGCCAATAACGCCCGGTGAGTTTTCTTGTCCACGAGCCAAAGTTCGGCACTTCGATCACCAGCTTTCCTTTCGTGGTCAGCATATTCCTGATCTTTTTTAGATAGCGCTCAGGCTCCCTTATATGCTCAAAAACATGCCACAGGGTCACCAGGTCAAACGATGCGTCCGGAAAATCCAATTCAAGAAGATCCCTGTCATACATCTCAAGACCGAGTTTATCACGCGAAAATTCAAATGCGCCCCTGGATATCTGGGTCCCGGCCGCCCTGTTGTAACGGTAGAATTTTTTCAGATAGTACAGCATGAATCCCCTTCCGCTCCCTATGTCTAAAATGCTTCGGGCGCAGGGGGAGATGGTAAAAATCTTGAAAGCGCGGAAAAAGCGGAAGGCTTTAACAACAAGTTCTAGCCACCAGTTGAACCGGCCGGCTATTTCATTTTTATAGTAATAGGTGTTATAGAGTTCCTTTGAATCGAAGGGTTTCCGGCCTTTCTCGCTGAATATAATAGCGCAGTCAGCGCATTGCCAAATGGAAGTTGAATCAAATGCGTAGATTTTCTTTTTGTTATCGTGGGTACATATCATGCAGTACATCCGGCAGGCTTTTTCCCGGTAAGAAAAAGCTCCATGCGCATAATACGTTTTTCTATCCCTATTTCTTCAAATAGGCCGGCACAGTGCTCGAGCAGCAGCTTTTCGGTATAGGGTGTGGGATGCACATCCTTTGAGTAAGGCTTGCAGGTTCCCCCTGCGAATCGATGCCAGGTATGCTCAAGGATGAACCAAAGCGGACTCGCGTAATTCATGGTACAGATGAGGATCTTTGAGCCGGGCTTCATGACCCTTGCAAATTCCCGAAGTGCATCGGCGGGACGGGTTAAATGTTCG
>CAYWLT010000279.1:0-3494 GCA_964459295.1 uncultured Thermodesulfobacteriota bacterium | reverse complement strand
GGGCCTCACCGCCGATCCGACCCCGAATCGCTGTATGTTCGTCTTAATGTCTTTGATGCACCTCACATTTTTTTCGATCGCATACACGTAGGGGCGTATTGCCATACGCCCGTCCTGAACCATGAGCGCCGCCTCAACCGCGATCGAGCCTGACCCTGATCCTACATCCCAGACGATGCCATGGTGTGGCAGGTTGAGTTTAGCCATGGTGAACAGTCGAACTTCATCCTTGGTAATAAGGCCCCGCTGATGAGCAAACATGTCGTCCGGAATGCCCGGTGAAACGGCACACTTCACCTCTCCCGTCTGCTGCCGGAACGTCGGCATGAGAATCAGCACGTTGGGCGAAGGAAAGCTGGCTCCCGGCAGATCCTTCAGACGGCAGCGATGTATCTTCTCATCGGCAGCACCCAGCCGCGCCGCCACATACACCGGGACAGAAGCAAGAAGCGGGTCCTCCACAAGCGCCCGTTTCGCAATGGCCCCGGGGCTGTTGCGGCCGTCAGTGAGAATCCCGATTTTATCATGCTTTCTGAGAAGGGGCGCGAGACGGGGGATTTCCCTCCCGTGAACGCTCAGCAGCAGCGCATCATCCCAGCTCTCCTTGATCGCGGCAAACGCGGCCTGGAATGCGGTTACGTTGGGTATGACCTCAACCCGTTCCTTCCCCAGCTCTCGAACGAGGATGCGCGCTATCCCGAAATAGCCCGGATCGCCGGAGGCAATCACCACAATCCTGCGCTTTTTCCCGAGCAGCTTTTTGATGACCGGTGCAACGCGCTGCAGATTTTTTTGCAGGGGTATTTTTTCCGCCGGCAGATGACGGAAATAAGCAAGATGCCGTTGCCCGCCGATGAGCACATCCGCTTCATGGATAAGGGATCGCGCCTTCATGCTCAAATCGTCCGGCGACATGCCCATCCCCACCACTTTTACCGTGCTAATGTAGTGCGTCATTGATTTCCCATACCGAGCGATATGTGGCTCAAGGGGGAGGGGCTTTTTAGCCACAACAAAATTATTTGGAACCTATAGAACGGCCGCATCTCTCTCGCCTGGTCCGACAGACCCGCATGGTACCAGCCCGTATCGAAGCCTCTGCCGAGCTGCCTGTTTCGGTTCAAGTCGAAGGCACCGGGTCGTGCCGCAAGCTGCAAAACACATTGTTGTGGCGTCAAAAGCCCCACCCCTTTGAGCCACTGAATCAGACGTAAAGAAGGGTTGGACGCACTCACCATCCGATGCCTTCACGCTTCCCTTGCTTTCCCCCGTGCCAAAGCACCCTGCCGTCAAACGAGAAGAGCAGAATCGAGATGCTTCCCTTGCCTCCGGTCATTCTATACAGCTCCTGTATCGCCCGCCGGCAGACGGCATCAATCAGGGAATACACCTTGTGTCTGAGCAGGAGATCAAGCACGCCCCGCATGGTAATCGACCGTTCAATAGTGCGCAGCAGATCGGCGTGGAGCCGCAGCCGCTTCCCCAGCGCCGCCACAAACGACATCTCCAGCGGAACATTCCCCGCATGCGTGTTTGAAGCGCCGGCAGCAATCTTGGCAAGCTTCCCCATGAATGCCGCTACGGTGATGCGCCGGAAACCGCGGGCAAGTGCCTGCGCGAGGGAAAAGCCGACATAATCACCCATCTGGATGAACGACTCCCCACGCAGCGGGGATAAGCGGGTCATTGCCAGCCGCTCGCTCTGCCCCCCGATGGATAGCACCACCTCCTTGCACCCTGACGCCCGTGCAATGTTCAATGCAAGGGTGATGGTTTCCTTGTAGGCCTGGTGGGAGAAGGGCTTGACAATACCGGTGGTGCCGAGAATGGAAATGCCGCCGAGGATGCCGAGGCGGGGATTAAATGTCTTTGTAGCCAGGACCTCCCCGTACGGAACAAAGATGGTCACATCAACCGCCTTGAGCGAACGGGGCGGATCATCTGCCTCCGCCATCGCCTCCCGAACTGCACGCCGGATCATGGTCCGGGGCACCGGGTTGATAGCCGGGCCTCCTTTTCGCACCGGGAGCCCCGGTTTGGTAACCAGCCCCACCCCTTTTCCGCCACGGAGCATGACCGGCACACTGCCCCGTGCCGCGTTGCCCTTCGAAGTGATGAAAGACAGTTCGGCGCCGATCACCGCGCCGTTGGTAACGTCGGGATCATCCCCCGCATCTTTCACCACCGCGGCATACCCCTGCCCCCTTTGCTTCCGGCATTCCTGCAGGGCAATGGCGGCCTTCTTCCCAAAGGGAAGCGAAACGCTCACCGCACCCGGCCGGTGCCCGAGCAGGGCCAGGGCCGCGCCTTTTGCCGCCGCCGCCGCGCAGGTTCCGGTGGTGTAGCCGCTGCGCAGCTTTCTCTTTACACGCGCCATTTCCCACTCACCCGCACCCTCTCCCTCTCCCCGTCGGGGGAGAGAGAAATCAATTAAGAAGCTGATCGCCTAAGACGAGAGGTTTGTAATCATTCCCGAGAGACACTAAGGTCATTCACTATTTTTTCACGATGATCAGTGAGAGGTAGTCCTCACTGCCCGAGCGCCCGCGGACCTGATCCGCGGTAACCTGTTCATCAGGGAAACCCAGGCGCCGGACATATATGGCTCGTTCCTGCAGGTCCATTTCCTGCAGCAGCTCATGGATTATCCGGCCGGCATTGCTGTGCTTGAGGAACACGATCGTATCAGATGACGTGAGACATTCCCTGATATGTTCGGCGGATGCCGACCCGGGAACGATGGCGAGGATCTCATGGCCCTGGGCCAGGGGAAGATTGGCGGAGGCCGCCCCGGCCAGATAGGCAGGGATGCCGGGTATGGTGATCATGGGGATGAGTGGATAAAGCTGCTTCATTTTTTTCAGCAGGTAACCATAGGTGCTGTAGGTCATGGGATCGCCCAGGGTAATGAAGGCCGCATCGTTTCCCGTTTCCAGCACCCGGGCGATGCTTCTCGCACTTTCTTCCCAGGCCCTTTCGCGCTCCACGCGGTCATGGGTCATGGGAAAGTAGAGGTGCTCAACCCGGGCATCAGCCCCAACATACGTCCTGGCAATGCCCCAGGCGATACTCTCCTTACCCTTCCCCGCAACCGGCGCAAAGATAATCTTCACCTGCGCAAGCACGCGCTTCGCCTTCAGGGTGATCAGTTCCGGGTCTCCGGGACCCACGCCGATTCCGTACAATGTGCCGGGCTTATTCATGGTTTCCTTCCGCGGCAAGCAGCGCCAGCGCGTTCACCACGCTCGCGGCGAGGGGGCTCCCTCCCCTTTCTCCCCGCACGGTGATGAAGGGCAGGCCGCTGGCGATGAGCTGTTCCTTGCTCTCCACCGCATCCACCATCCCCACCGGAATGCCGATGATTAACGCGGGGCGGTGGGCTCGATTCCCGGCGATGGCCAGAACTTCGCGCAGGGCCGTGGGCGCGTTGCCGACGGCGACCAGTGATCCTTTCAGCCGCGGCGCCAGAGACCGCATGGCCGCGGCCGCCATGG
>CAYWLT010000278.1:0-3541 GCA_964459295.1 uncultured Thermodesulfobacteriota bacterium | reverse complement strand
GCGGATCAAAATCAAGGACTTTTTTGGGCGTTGTTGTTTCGCGGCTTTAAGCCGCTGCTACCGCGAAAATGTTAAATGACAAAAACCCCGAGGTCCAAATTGCTCATCTGGAACAGGAACAGGGAGACGCTCTTAAACTCTATATTTCAATGCCGCTGACATAACAACTTAATGATGCCTCTAACCATTCGCCTGGCGACCTCTTAACCATCCGCGCAACTGAAGCCTGCGACCACCCCGAGCAAGCTGCCATCTTCCTCTGCATGTCTTCGCGGCACAAGCAGCTCCTGCCGTTTTTTTGCTGTTCAAAAAAACCTCATTGACGGATTGATTACCGCCAATGAGGTTTGCATTCTCCACATCCATCAGCCGCTTTTTACAGGAGATGCCCCGCTTACATCGACTGCAGCATCAGGTCGGTCAGATCGTAGATTTTCATCTGCTCGCCCTCCGCCCGCAGGGGATCGGCCAGGTTCTGTTCACAGTACGGGCAGCAGGTTACGATCGCCTCCGCCCCCGTTTCCTTTGCCTCCTCAATCCGCTCCTCCGCAACCTTGTAGGCAAAATCAGGATACGCGGCCCGTACGCCTCCCCCCGCGCCGCAGCACCAGGCCTGGTCTTTGATGCGCTCCATTTCCACCAGGGTGATGCCGGGAATGGCCTTCAAAATATTCCGCGGCTCTTCATAAATACCGCAGTGCCGGCCGATATGACAGGGATCATGCCAGGTCACGGTCAGGGGCACTTCCCGCTTAAAAGTGATGGTGCCGTCTTTGACCAGTCGGTCCAGGTATTCCGAGATGTGGTAGACATTGAAGTTTATCTCCGGCATGCCCGGGACTTCCGGAAAATCGTATTTCAGCACGTGATAGCAGCCCGCGCACTGGGTGATAATTTCCTTTACCCCCGCCCTGGCAAACTGCTCGATATTTCTTTTAACCACGGCAAAGAAGGTCTCCCGGTCTCCCAGCCGGATGGCGGGGCTGCCGCAGCAGATCTCCGTGTCCCCGAAGACCCCGATGTCGACGCCCGATTTTTTGAGCACCTGCGCCGAATTGACGATGTCGTGCTTCAGGATGGGATCGAAGGCCGGTGTGCATCCGGCGAAGAACAGGGTGGGACACTTCCCCTTGTTGGCATCTTTCAGGTCGAGTCCTCTGGCCCACTGCGCCTTCTGCGCCCGCGGCTGCTTCCAGGGATTATCGTAGTTTTTAATGCTGGCGAGAAGCTCCTTGTGCGCCGGCAGGGGCGCCAGGCCCTTCTCGATCAGCCTGGTTTTCAACGCCTCTCCCGCCTTCAGCGGCTCCTTTTCATTGAGCCGCAGACAGTTCATCTCACAGGCGCCGCAGGAGGTGCAGCGGTAGGCAATGTCCACCAGGGCCTCGGAGTCGGTGTAATCAAAATCGCCCTCCAGCAGGGCCCGGATGATGTGGAATTTTCCCATGCCGCTGTACGCCGCGAAGCGCTTGTAGCGGAACTCGGGACAGATCTCGCTGTACTTGCTGCTCTTGACATTCCAGCCCCACTGGTTCTGGCACCAGTTGCAACGCGCATCTCCCCACGCCTGCTCGCGATAATCCTCGAGGGTTCTCTCGTATATCTTTTTTCTGGACATGGCGTACGATCCTTTTTCCCTTCATTGGGCCGACAAGCCTGTACGGGCAAAAACATGTCATATCAGCCGGTGGTTGTCAAGGGAGAATGCCGGGTATCGCCTGATTGCAAGCTACTGCCTTTCGCCCCACCGGCGGAACAGATCATGCTCAACGCCGAACAGGTCCAGAATCTTGCCCACCGAGTGATTGACAATATCGTCCACCGTTGCCGGCCGGGTATAAAAACCGGGAAGCGGCGGAACGACAATTCCCCCCATGGCGGTCACCCGCCGCATGCTGTCGATGTGGGCAAGGGTCAGCGGGGTCTCGCGGAAAACCAGCACCAGTTTTCGGCGCTCCTTCAAACAGACGTCCGCCGCCCGGGCGATCAGCGTCGCGCTGTATGCATGGGCCACCGCGGAAAGGGTTTTGGCGCTGCAGGGGGCTACAATCATGCCCGCGGTCATAAATGTGCCGCTCGATACCGGCGCGGCAAGGTCATTATCCCGGTAGCAGAAGTCGGCCAGCCGCTGCACCTGTTCAACCTGGGCATACGCGGTTTCGTGAGGGATGACCGTCCCGGCGGTTTCACTCACGATCAGGTGGGCTTCAATGTCCTTCCGGGTGCTTAAAAACTCCAGCAACCGGATGCCGTAGATGCTTCCACTGGCCCCGGTAATGGCAATGATGAGCCTCATCTTCCATCTCCCCTGCTGTAATGGTGCCAACCGATTCAGATACTAGTGGAACGGTAAGGCAAAGTCAATGCCATAGTCGATCATCATGAGACAGGCGGTATGGCATCCGGACCCAAGTCCGGCAACAAACGCTTGACATCGGCCTTGGCAAAACGATACAGTTCACAAAGGTGCTCCGCCGCTCCGTCTGCTCGGGAGCGGCTAGCGGAAAGAACATTCCAACCGAGAGGATGTCACACCCCCATGATTTCTAAAAAATCCGACGGAATAGAGCCATTCCTGGTAATGGAAGTATTGGAAAAAGCGACCGAGATGGAGCGGCGGGGAGAGCGCGTCATCCACCTGGAGGTGGGCGAGCTCGATTTCGACACCCCGCCGTGCATCAGGGATGCCGCCTTCGAGGCAATCAACGCGGGCAAAACCCGCTACACCCACAGCCTGGGGCTCGTGGAGCTGCGGGAGGCCATTGCCCAACACTACCGTGACCGTTACGGCGTCACCGTCCACCCCGAGCAAATCCTGGTCACCTCGGGCACCTCACCGGCCATGCTGCTCGCCTGTTTCGCCCTCCTGGAACGGGGGGACAACATCCTTCTCCCCGATCCTTACTACGCCTGCTACCCGAGCTTCATTACCCTTGCCGACGGCGTTCCCCGCTACATCGAGGTGCGGGAAGAGGACGGCTTTCACTACCGCCCCGGGTCGCTGGCCCGGAAGATCGGGAAGCGCACCAAGGCCATTCTGGTCAACTCGCCCGCCAATCCCACCGGGACGGTGCTTGATCCGGAACGGATGAAGGCGCTCAGCCAGCTTTCCCCGTATATCATTTCCGACGAGATCTACCACGGGCTGGTTTACGAAGGCCGGGAGCGTTCGATGCTGGAGTTCACCGACCGCTGCTTCGTGATCAACGGCTTCTCCAAGCGGTATGCCATGACCGGCTGGCGGCTGGGCTATGTCATTGTGCCCGGCGCGTTCATCCGGCCGCTGCAGACGATGCACCAGAATTTTTTTATTTCGGCAAACGCCTTCGTGCAATGGGCGGGTGTCGCGGCGCTCAAATATGCCGGCCCTGATGTGGAGCGGATGAAGGAAACCCTCAATGCCCGCCGGAAGCACATGATCGCCCGGCTGCGGGAGATGGGCTTCGGCATCACGGTCGAGCCAACCGGCGCGTTTTACGTCCTGGCCAATGCCAAAAAATTCTCCGGCGACTCACTGGCGCTCGCCTTCCACATCATGGAAGAA
>CAYWLT010000277.1:0-3548 GCA_964459295.1 uncultured Thermodesulfobacteriota bacterium | reverse complement strand
CGATCGGTATTTTCGGAGAAATGCCGGCGTATATTTTCGGTAATTACGATGGATGCGTCTACCACCATGCCGACTGAGAAGGCCAGGCCGCCCAGGCTCATCAAGTTTGATGTCAGCCCGATCCATCGCATCACCGGGAAGGTGAGCAAATAGGTGATGGGAAGGGATATGACCACAATGAGTGCGGTGCGAAATTCGGCGAGAAATATAAACAAAATGAGGATAACCAGGATGCCGCCTTCCAGCAGCGCATTGGTGACGGTTTTAATGCAGGACTGGATAAGTGCGGTGCGATCATAAAAAGGGTTGATGGTGACTCCCGGGGGCAGGCTCTGCTGGATTTTTGGGATGGCCTGCTTGACCGCCGACACCACGTCTTTTGAGTTTGCGCCGCGCAGCATGATTACCATTCCCGCCAACGACTCTCCTTTACCGTCACGGGTTACCGTGCCCTGGCGGGGCTGGTGGCCCACCTTTACCTCCGCGATATCGGAAACATAGACGGGAATGCCGTCGCGCGCTCGCAAAACGATGCGCTCAATATCCTCGGTTCCTTTGAGCATTCCCAATCCCCGGATGTAGGTTTGCTCCCAGCCTTTTACAATGAAACCGGCCGCGGCATTGGCGTTGTTATTTTCGATGGCTTCAACAACCTCGCGGAGCGACAGGTCGTATTTCAACAGGGATTCGGGCCGGACCAGGACATGATACTGTTTGACAAATCCGCCGAAGCTGTTCACCTCATTTACCCCGGGTATGGGTTTAAGCTGAGGACTTACCATGTAGTCCTGGATGGACCGCAGCTGCATGGGTGAGAGGGTGTCGCTTTCGAGGGTGTACTGGTAAATCTCGCCCAGACCCGTGCTGATGGGGCCCAGTTCCGGAGCGGCGGTCGCGGGTAAAACTTCCCGCGCCGCCTGTATTCTTTCAAAGACCTGCTGCCGGGCGAAATAAATATCCACATCGTCCTCGAACACCACCACCACCTGCGATAGTCCGGCCTTGGAAAGCGAACGAACCTGTAAAATCCGGGGAATGCCCCCCATCTGCAGTTCTATCGGATAGCTGATCTGCTGTTCCACATCGACGGCGGAGAGCCCGGGCGCCTCGGTCAAAACCATCACCTGTACATTGGTAACATCAGGGAAGGCATCGATGGGGAGTGAAATCCAGGCAACCGTACCTGTTACTATCAGTACCAGGCTGAGAAACAAAACCAGTACCCGCCAGCGCAAAAGGTATTCTATGTATGTTCGCATGATTGGCTCCTAGTCAGCGCATCCTGCGCCCATTTTTTCTCTCAGAACGTCTGATTTAAGTAGAAAAGATCCGTCTGCGATAATCTTCTGCCCCGCCGTGAGACCGCTTATAATTGACACCTGATGGTTAAAGCTCGGTCCGGTGATAACCGGGCGGCGGATCCAGTAATCATCTTCTTTATGGACAAATACGAACTGGCGGCCTTGGTCCGATAAAACCGCCACTTTCGGTATGATGATTGATGGATGGGTTCCCGGCAGGAGCAGACGGATATTGGCAAACATGCCGGGTTTTAACATGCCGTCAGTATTGGGAACAACGATGCGGGCCCGCGCATTGCGGGTTTGCGTATTAATATCGCCCGAAACCAAATCCATGGCGCCGCTGTAGTTTTTCCCGGCCAGTCCCGGTATTCGGATTTCCGCCGCCACCGTTTTTCCCGGCTGAAGCTGCAGCAAATCCTCTTCCTTGATGTTAGCCCAGACCCATACATCGGCGAGGTCGGATATGAGCAGAAGTTCTTTACCCGGTTCCACCTGCTCGCCTGCATTGATCGAACGGCTGAGCACCACACCCGCGATCGGAGTGTACAGAGAAAATACTCCGTCTATGGAATGAACCGTTCCCCGACTCAGCCGGTCAATCTCGGGTTGGGTGAGTCCATGGGTTTTGAGGTGGCCTTGCGCGTTTGCCCATTCAATTTCCGTCTCGGCCTGTTTGGCCCTGGCCTCCTGCACTTCAATTTCCGCGGATATTTTTTTTGCGAAAAGCGATGCTTCGCGTTCGGCGTTTTTCCTGGCCAATTTCATCATCTCAAGCTTTTTCAAATAATCCGCCTTGGCCTCTGCCACTTCCTTGCTGTCTATTTCGATGACACGATCTCCCGGCGCCACCTTCTGACCGATGACGGCAATAAAGCTGCGCGCGATACCGGCTTCGGGGCTTGAGATGCGCACGGTTTTTGATTCGTTCATGCTGATGTCACCGGTAAGAGAAAGGAATCTCGAAAAATCCTTTAATTCAGCGGTAAGCGTGGACACCAGGCCGGCTTCGGTGGAGTTGCCCAGCAAGGCCGGCGATAGCTTGACTACGCCGATTTCATATCTGCACTCATCACAGGTATAGATAGGTATGTTATGCTCGCAGACCTGTTTCCATAGCTCATCCACCGGCTGGTCAAGGTCTGATTTTTCCCCTTCGCCCTCTGCCGTTTCGTTTTGATGGCGGTGAGGGGTGGATGAGATCTCTCCGACCGCTTGCTTGTCTGCGGCCATGGCAAGACCTGAGTTCAGCAGGGAATGCCATCCGACCATCGCCAGCAAGGCAGCGGCTGCCGCGCCGGCGGCAGCAAACATCAGCGTCTTTTTACGGTTGCGCGGGTTTTTCATTTCCTGCCTCCTTTGATTAAAGCCCCTTGGCAATAAGACGCTCTAATGAAGATTTCGACTTATGGTAATCGACAAGCGCGTTTAGATACTCCTGTTCTGTTTCAATCAGCGTGCGCTGGGCGTCGAGGACCATCAGGTGACTGAACTTGCCTTCGCTGTACCCCTCGCGAGCGGCGTTGAATGATGTATGCGCACCCGGAAGAACAATGGAGCGAAGGGTGTTTACTGCATCAGAAGCGCTTAAAAGATTCTGATAGGTTTCATGTAATTCGGCAGTAACTCTTACCTCGGCGGCGGCGGCTTCTTCTTTTGTCCTGCTGACCGCGTAGGACGCCTCAAGTACGCCCCCCTGGTTGCGGTTGAAAAAGGGAATCGGTAGTGACAGTGCCATCAGATAGGTTTCATCATTGGATTCATTGAGGTATTTAATGCCCGCTCCAAGGGTGAGATCCGGAATTCGGTCGGCCTTGGCCAGCTCAAGAGCGGCTTCGCGCTGTTCAACTTCGGTCTTCCAGCGCGCAATATCCGGATTCTGTGATACCCGGTTGAGCAGTTGTTCCAGTGGAGGCGGGGGGGATACGGTTTCAATCTCTCCTCCCACCTCCCGGAAGTCGGGTGATGTGCTTCCCCAGGTTGCCGAAAGTTTTTTGCGTGCTGTCTCCAGATCACGCATAATCCGTTGCCGTTCCATCTGCACGTTGGAGAATGCTATTTTTGCGTTGATTTCCTCGATCGGCGAGACCTTGCCGGCACTGACCCGCGCTGCAACCGTATTATAAACGTCCTGTGATATCTGAACCAAATTCTCGGCCAGAAGCAGGCGTTTCTGAAGGGCGAGCAGATCAATGAAGGCATTGGTGACCTCGGTGACGACATCCAGCCGCTTGGCTTCAAAATCCC